>JABMRP010000494.1 GCA_013202535.1 Planctomycetota bacterium | reverse complement strand
CGTCATGTGTTCGAGGATCGACGGAGAGAATCTGTACATCATGTATTCCGATATGGTCCACTTCTGGGAAACGGCGGAACTGCTGCAAACGCCGAAGTATCCCTGGGAGTTCATGCAAATCGGCAACTGCGGTTCGCCACTGGAAACTCCTGAAGGCTGGCTGCTTTTGACGCACGGCGTCGGGCCGATGCGGCAGTACTGCATTGGGGCGATGTTGCTCGATCTCGATGACCCACTCAAGGTGATCGGCTCCCTGAAGGAGCCGCTGATTGCCCCCACCGCAGAGGAGCGCGACGGCTACGTCCCCAACGTTGTCTACACGTGTGGCGCGATGATCCATGGCGAATATCTGTACATTCCCTATGCGATAACCCTACAGGACCGCCTTGAGGAGCAAGACGTGGAAGACCGCGGATTCTGTGAACGCACGTCTGCATAAGAGGCGGCGACTTACGCCCTCTACTTCACGGAGGAGGAGTCAAGATATTAGTACTCGGTAGGAAGTGTGGCCAAACCGTGCGTATTGGCCAGGACATCACGATTACGTTTCTTCGAGTCGGCGGCCAGGTTACGAAGATCGGTATCGACGCACCGTCTCCAGTTCGCATTCTCCGCGGCGAACTGTGCGATGAGGGGCGTGCGGCCAAGCCCATTTGCGACGGCGCCTGGGGCGATCCGATTACCCTTGCGGCTGACTGCTGATCTTCAACTCTTGATAAGGATTGGCCGTCACCAGAAGTCAGCGAAACGAGCAGTGTCAGTAGTTCTTGAAGAGACTATTTCACCACGAAATGTGGTATGGAGGTTCTAGAGTGTCTTTATCCATGGAGAGGGCAGTACCGATGCCGCGTGTCGTTCCTATTACTCGCAACGAGTTCTTGGCGGATCGACAAGGGAGAACATTCGCCGACGTGCTGAACGACCCCGAACAGCCGTTCGACGATGTGCTGGCCTTCTTCGATGACGCCGAGCGGCAGCGCCGTATGGAGAATGCGGAGATTCATCACGACAGGGCCGCCTTGGCAGGAGTCGTCCGAGAACTCGAGGCTCAGCCGGCCGTCGATCAGTTTCTCTCCTCAAAGGACCCGCGGCGCACAAAACGCCTGCGACAGGCGATCGGTGTTCTGGTTCGCATCATCATGGAGCAACGCGGGTGGAAAAAGGCGGGCAAAAAGGGCTTGCTGGGAGTTCGTGCCGGCGTAGCGAAAGGCACCACAGCACCCGGAGCATACCATAACACGGGAGGGTTGGCATTCTGGTTCCTGCGCGCGGAACGCTATGAAAGAATCGAAGGAATGCCGTTCCGCTCCGTAAGAGATCGCGCCGAAGAAAGCGAGTGACCTGCAATGACAATGTTCTCTGTGTGGCTAGGTACTTTGGGAGACGCCTTCCGGGTGCGAGTCGATGGCGTTGGGAATGCCCAGTGGCTTCTCGATCGTCTCGGCCGATCCTTCCTTTTCAAGACCAGCGACCCGATGAACGAGGAAGAGGGTTCCTCGTGTTGCAGCTTCTGCTTGGCGCACAGTCCCCAAACCTCTCGTCGCGGGATGGCAAGGGCAAACAAACGCGACTATGACGGTGCCATAGCCGATTACTCAGCCGCGGTTCGGGCACCCAATATCCCGGAAGACATGAAGGCCATGGCGGTCTACAATCGGGCGCTCGCGTATTCCGCGATTCACGATGACGTAAGTGCGGCCAAAGACCTTGCGGCCGTGCTGGCGATGCCGAGATTGCCCGCGAGTGTCAGGACTCACGCCCAACAACGTCGGGACCGAATCCGACGGCGCGATTAGAAGAGAACCGATCGGGCAGCGGCAAACGCACCACGGCCACCATCCTGACCCGCGCGCTCAACGAGTGCGGCGTGAAAGCGGTGATGGTCGGCACCGGTCAGACCGGCTTGATCCAGGGGGCCCGCTACGGCATCTCGCTCGATGCCGTCCCGTCGCAGTTCTGCTCGGGTGAGATGGAAGCCACCACAATCGCGAGATGCGATCCGCTGGAAGCTTGTTGAAGGGAACCTTGCCCTCTGCGATAATCCATGCGAGACACCCCGGTACGGAAGACTGGGACACCTCATTCGCAAGTGGCTGCTACGTAAGGGTTTGTGTCGCATCTCCAAGTCGTCGAGGTCGAAATGGCGGCAAAATCCACGTTAGTTTTCAGAATCGCATGTCAGATACGCCCCCCCAGCGATTAGCGTATAGGTATGGGAGGATGGAAATGCGAGTGGTGCATATCCCCCGTAATGGCGGTAAGTTTTATATCCCTAAGCACGGCAACGAGCATGGCACGCAACGGCCACGAGAGTCGTCGACTATTCGATGAGCAGTTCGTGCGCTGTCAGGATCACCTCTACACCTATATCGCATCCCTGGTGCCGAATGCTCAGGACGTCGGCGAGTTGTTCCAGCAAACCTCGTTGCAGCTCTTGCAGAACTGGGAGAAGTACGACGCACAGCGCCCGTTCATGCCCTGGGCCTGCGCCGTGGCGCTGAACGAAGTTCGCACGTTTGCCCGCCAACAGCGGCACCGGGATCGATTGCTCAGCGATGCGTTGCTGGCGACGATTTCCGAGACGCAGTTCAAGGCAGCGGAGGTGATCGACGCCCGCCTGGACGCACTCGGCGGGTGCGTGGAGGGACTTCCCCCTGCGAAGCGAGCGTTGGTCGAGAAATGCTATTCAGGTGAATGTTCGATCAAGGACATGGCGGCGAGCATGTCGCTGCCCCCTCAGACGTTGTACAAACGCCTGGAACGGGTTCGCCGGGAGTTGTATCAGTGCATCGAACTCAAGCAACCCGGAGAACAGATGCCGTGAGCGAGCCTTACGAACCGTCTTCGGCCAAAGACCGGAACGAACTGCGACAGCTTGCGTCGGCGATGTGCGACGGGACGCTCACCGATGAGCAACACGCCCGCCTTGAGGCGATTCTTCAGGACAGCGAAGAGGCGCGGCTGTCTTACGCGATTTATATGCGGATGAACGGGTGGTTGATGCGTCAGTTCCGAAGTCGTACGGCCGACGGCGCCGCGCCTTCGGGGGACGGAACGCCACCGTCAGGCACGCAGTTCCCGGTTCTCGGTGTCATCGGCGATGCGTTGCGGGGAGCCGGCGACTTTTTCTCTCGGCCGATCCCGCTCTCCTATCTGATCGCGTCGGTTCTGCTGGGATCGCTGCTGACGTTGTTGGCCGTGATGGTGGTTCCCCGCGGATCGAATCCAGACCCCCTCCTCGGGCCATCGGCGAAACCGACCTTCGTGGCGCATCTGACGGGCACCGACGATGCGCAGTGGGCCGATCCAAACATGGCCCCCGCGGTCGGCTGGCAACTGCCTACCGGAAAACGGCTCGATCTGCTATCGGGCCTCGTGGAGATCACCTACGACGTCGGCGCCAAGGTTATCCTGGAGGGTCCCGCCGCGTACGAGATCGATTCCGCCAACGGCGGTTTTCTGCGCGTGGGCAAGTTGACGGCCACGGCCGCCACCAAGGAATCCCGGGGATTTGTCATCCGCACGCCCACGGTCAGCGTCGCCGACCTGGGAACGGAGTTCGGCGTCGAGGTTGCCGACGAGCACCGAACCGAGGTCGAGGTTTTCGTGGGCGCCGTGCGGTTGACGTCGCGGGTCGCCCAGGACCGTGACGCCGAGGCACCGATCCTGCGGGAAGGCCAGGCGGCCAGTTTCGATGCGAAGTCCTCCCAATTCATACTCGGCGAGCCGGCGACCGGGAGGGAAGAGCGGTTCGCGCGTACGCTGCCCGTCCCCGAACGCCCCCGGGAAACGTTGCTGCTGGCCGACAACTTCGACGAGGATGCGGTCGATCCCGCCAAGTGGCTGGTCGATACGTCGAACCCCTGGGGTAAGGCGGCGGTCGTGCAGCAAAACGGGCGGGTGGAGTTGGCCAACCGGGGCATGCTGATCACCAAGAGCCAGTACTCCCCGCGGGTCCACGACGCCGTGAAGATCACCGGGCAGTGGACCTTCGTCACCTCGGGCGAGATGCCGAACATGGATATCATGACCGTCACCATCCACAGCACCGGAGAGCCGGCCGGCCGTTACGGACAGGCAACGGGCGGCCTGGCGTTTTTCTGCTACGCGGGGCTCGACTTTCTCGATATCCAGTACCTGGGCAACGGGTTCTTGCTCGACTTCGTCAAGAGGACCGGCAAGCTGCGCATCCGCGAGGGGGAAAGCTACCGCTTTGAAATCATGGACGGCGGAGATACCGTCTCCTTCCGCGTGACCAACGCCGGGGACCCTTCCCAAACGGCGTCGGTCACGGCCAAAGTGTCGGGAAGCTGGAACCATAACCACGTGGTCTTCCACAATCGGGAATACCACGGCGGCGACGGCTACCTAAGCTCGCTCGACCACGTCAATATCTCGGCGACCCTCAGGGTGTCGGCAGCCGATCCGCCGGCCGCCAACACGGATTAAGCACCTGCAGTGAACCGATCACCCCCCAACAAGATCGCGGTTTCGACCACACGAGAAAGGAACCCTTGAGATGAAAGGCGGACTTGCCGCGACCGTAACAACAAGAAAGAGAGGTGTCGCCTCTTAGGGCCGTCGGCCTGCCGCATGGCCTGCGATAAACATCCGCAAACGCGCGACAGGCCACAAGAAGTGTTGGAGACAACGAACAGTTATCGACGTTCATGATCAACCAATGTTTCAGGCGATCTGCAACGCATGAACGTTGAAGTGCGTGTTGACAGCCCGATAGGTAGCCAGGCGAATGCCGGCGAACCTGAATCGGGCCCATTCTGAAAGGGAATTAGTCATGTCGAGAGCAATTATTGTTGCATTGTGTTTGGCGGCCGCGCCGGCGCTCACGGCGGTGGCCGATGCCGCCACCATCACGCTCAGGTATCAAGAGGACCTCTCCGCTCAAGGATGGGGTAGCTCCACGACGAGCTACGACATGGAGGCCTGCCGGTACATCAACTATGGGACGCACATCCAGCCGTATCCCGATGGCGGGCTGAAAACCGGGCAGAACGGAGGCAACCTGGAACGTGACCAACTCACGTTCTCGCTGGCTGAGGTGATCGCCCAGGGGCTGACCACGGCGAACGGCGATGCTACATTGACGCTCGGCGGCTCTGCCCTCACGCCGAGCGCGTCGGCCCCGCTGAACATCACGTTGCCCGGCGCTACGCCGCTGACCGATCTCACTTGGGGTGCTCCGGGTGCCACGGTTGGCACGCTCACCAGTCCGGTCGCTTTTGGAGCGCTCGGGTCGATCACCATACCCGAGGAGACGATGCAAGACTGGCTCGACGCCGGGGAAGCCAAAATGTGGATGATGAACCCCGTGGGAGAAAGCAACGGCACCTACATCGAAGCCCTGCAAAGGACTTGGGATAACCCGAGCTATGGCGGCGTAGCGGCGCGGCCGACGCTGATTTTTGATGCGGATTCATCCGCGGTTCCGGAGCCCTCGACGTTGGGGCTGTTGGGCGCCGGCCTGCTGAGCCTGGCCCTTGTCGCCTGGCGGCGGAAGCGAAAATAGGAACGAACCCACCGATTCGCCGGAACGATCCGGTTCGTGGCGGAAGGAGCTTGGCCGCGTCCCTTCAACTGGGGCGACGGTCACCCGCTGCCACCCCAGCTCTCGGCCTTGCCGCCGGTGGTTGGTAATCACGGACGAGATGTCGTCGAACCGAGAAGCACACCTGCCTGAAGAATGTCCCCGCGATTCGTGTTGTAGTGCGACGGGAAAAATCCGCGCGCAAACGAACTCGGGTACCTGTAGCAAGGTCAGGGGCAACCGAATCCCCTTAGAGAAGGAAACGACAAGATGAGACGTAACGTCATAATTGCGGGCATTCTCCTCGGCGTCACGATCAACCTATACGCCGGCGCGCAGGAACCGGCCGAATGGCAGGCCACGGCGCGGGTGAAAGACGAAAGAACGCACGTCGTCCCCGCCTTCTGGGCCGACCTGCCGAAGCTCGATGCGAAGACGAAGCTGAAGATCCTCGACGTCGACGGGCCGGGCGTCGTGACGATGATTCACCTCAGTGCGATCGGTACCAACTTCGGCGTCGGATTCGATTCCGCGGCCACGCAGTCGCTCATTCTCCGGGTGTTCTACGACGGGGAAGCGAAACCGTCGATCGAGATGCCCCTGATGGACTTCCTCGCCGACGTGCAAGCCCAGAGCGAGTATTTCAGCACGGTCTACTTCTCGAAGGTGAAGAATTCGCACAATTTTCGCCTCCCCATGCCCTTCCGAAAGCACATGATCCTCGAGGTCGAAAACCCCTCGGATCAGAACATGGTAGGTTCGGCCGACGTGCAATGGGAGGAGGTCGCCGAGATTCCGGCCGATTGCGGATACCTTCGCACGGCTTATCAGACCGGCGAGCTCCAGGTGAAAGAAGCGAACAACGTCGTGTTCGAGCTCGACAAGCCGGCCACGATCGTCGCCCACTGGCTGCAATTTGAAACGCCCAGCTATCCCAACGGCTCAAGCATTTGCGAAGCCAACCAGGAGTTGTATCTCGACGGCGACGAACAACCGACGCTGAATTACCTCGGCACCGAGGACGTGTACGGATACTCCTGGGGGTTCATGGGCGCCCAATCCGATGGTTTCGGCGCCATCATCAAGCAAGAGGTCGTCAACCCCGGCGGCTCCCGGATTGCACTCTTGCGATGTCGCCAGAATGACACCGTCTCGTTCAAGAAGTCCTGCAGGTGGGTGCTGACCTACTCCAAGGATCCCTGGACGTGGCCGCGGCTCGGCCCGTTGCCCTATCGCCACTGTGTTTATTACTATTCCAAAGACTGAGTGGCCTTTCCCAGGGATCGTCGACGCCCGGAAAGGGGTCAGGCGGCGGTCTCGAAGTCGGCGGGGCTCAGGTAGCCCACCAAGGTGGACGCTCATGACAATTGACTGCGCGTACCTCGCGGGAATTCAAGATGGTGCCGGCGAAGAGTCGTTACCCGGGCGGCGCTGCTGTTTGTGGCGCCGGCTCGCGATGTCTGTCGCTGTCGCCCTGCAGTTCGCCGCGGCCTCGGCGTTCGCCGGCACATTGCCCACGTTCGAATCCGACGAGGCGGCCGACCAGTGGCTCCGCAAGGCCAGTCCTTTCTACGGTAGGATGGCCGGCGGCATTGAAGCAAAGGGAGAGTTGCGTTTCAGATCCTTCAACGACTGCCCACTTGGCATTGTGCATTATGAAGGCAACAAGAAGACCGTCGGACTGAACGACGCACTTCAGGGCGCGGGGCGGGTCAGCGTGCTGATCTTCGAGGTTACCAACGCCTACCAGGCAAAGAAACACCTCGCCATTGACCTCGCCGCGGGCTCGGGAGAGATAGCCGATGCCGCCGAGTTCGGCTTGCTCCACGAACTGGTCGAATACGACGGGCTCCGCCTCCATCGCGTTGTGTTGGAGGAACTCGACAAGACGGTGGGAGGCATTCCACGGGAAATGCTGCATTGGATTGGCCCCGACTTGACACTTTCCACCTACGAACTGCCTCTTGCCTATGACTTCATCAAGATGCAGAAGGCAAACGGACATACGACCCACTATCACGAGTGGTTCCCCAAACAGGTTGAGCAAGGCGGGAGAATCAAAGACAAGTGAACACGCACGCATGGAAAATCATCGCCGTTAAACGACAAGATCAGCGATGGTTCGGCGCTTTCCATCGTTTCCGCGTACTTTACAATCTACGCATACGACGCTCCCAGTACGTTGCCGCGTGAGCGCCGCCAGATCGACGTTTCGGCCGTCGTCCAAAACGATGTGCGGCATTTGGCCGGTTTTCAACCGCAGCGCCTGGTTCATGACGGCGTAGCCGTGCAGCCGGCCATGCAGTTGGCCTCGGTTGACCGCGAACAACGCCGGTCCTGTTCGGGAGCCGATGGCTTTTGTCTTCGTGCTTGTTTCCCGCAGCTTGTAAGATTCACGCTTCGTTTATACAGGGCGCATCCTTGGCGTCTTTCAAAGTCAAGAGAAACGTCTCTATATGACCGGCCACGTGTCGGCGATCCGATAGCCTTCGGGCCACGGGTCGTCCGGGTCGAGCATGAGTTGATGCGTTCCCGTGATCCACGCTCGGCCCGAAACGGTCGGCACGATCGCATCCGTTTTGCCCAGCGAAGTCAACGAGTCGATTCCGCATTCGAACTCGGAGCCAATGATCGATCGCGCTCGATAACGGTCCCCGACCCGCATTCGTCCCTGAGCATGCAGAACCGCCATCCGAGCCGAACAACCCGTGCCGGTTGGCGACCGGTCGATCTTGCCGGGGCGGACGCACACGGCGTTCGGCCCCACCAGCTCGCCATTCTCCTCCGCAAGCGGCCCGGCGAACTGACAGAACGAGATGTGCTTCCACTCGGCATGGACGGGGTGCCCGAATCCGAGCTGCTCGTTAGCCGCGGCCGTGACCTTCATGCCGGTCGCGACAAGCTCGCTGGCTTCGTCCGGAACGATTTCGAATCCCAACGCTTTCGCATCGACGATTACGAAGCTGTCGCCGCCATAGGCCGTATCGACCGTGAGCGTGCCGAGTCCTTCCACTTCCAGCGCCGCTGCGAGCTTGTCGGCAAACGAAGGCACGTTGGTGATCGTGATTCGCTCTGCCTTACCATTGCGACAGATCGCCCGCGCCTTGACCAAACCGCCCGGAGCTTCCATCAGCAGCTCCGTTTCCGGCTCGGTCATGGGAACGATG
>JABMRP010000493.1 GCA_013202535.1 Planctomycetota bacterium | reverse complement strand
GATGAACGCCTGGCAGAAGAGAACCGCACTGGTAGTGACGTTGGCAACAGTGGCTATCCTGGCAACGACCGGCACGGCCGGCGCGGCACTGGTGATCTCCAGCAGCGAAGGGGGGAACGGCGCTTTCGCGGCCGATCCTAACGACGTGATCAACGCCATCAACAACACTTCCCCGACCTTCCTCAGCCAGTTCAACACCGGCGGCTCGCTCTACGTCTCCGATCCCACCGGCATCGGACTGAACAACGGTACGATCTACGACGGCGGCGGGTACAGCCAAACGGAGAACGGAAGGACGTACTGTCCGGTCAACGGGTCGAGTATCACCTTCGACCTGACCGGCCCGCAGGACATCTATCGGGTCCAGTCCATCTCCGGCGGATCCCAGAATCGGCGAAGTCAGCGTTTCAATTTGGAGTTCGGCACGGGCGGATCGTTCAGCACCGTGGCCGACCAAACGCAAATCGATTTCACCTCCAATGCCTCCAACGGTGAGATGAAGGTGGTCATCGCCGACGACGCCGACGCGCCGATCGGAACGGGCGTGGACCAGATTCGCGTCACGTATTTCGACACGGGCGGATCGCTACCCCAGACCATGTATCGCGAGTTGGACGTGTTCAACACGCCGCCGCCTCCCCCGCCACTGCCGCTGCCGGAAATCACCAGCGCCAACCGTACGCTACACCTCAACGCCAGCGATATCAACAACGACGGCGGCGCGACCAATCCGGGCGACGGCAACGACGTCGATACCTGGGCCGATCTGGTTGGCGGGATGACGGTGAACCACAATTTTCCGGGCGACGGCAAGGCAACGTTCATCGCCGCGGGAAGCGGCGGCATCGGCAACCAGGCCACGGTACGATTTGACGCCACCGCGACCGGCGGCGACCTGATGTTCAACAATGCCATGGGCTTCGACGCCCAAACCATCTTCGCCGTGGTGACCATGGAAGACAACGGCGCCGTGCTCGCCACGCTGATGTCCAATGCGTTCCACGGCCTGAATATCCGCCAGACGACCGCTGCCGACGACGCGTACTTCTCGGGCAATAGCGGGGACTTCCTGCAGAACCTTTCCACGGACCCCACCAGCGGCGGAACGATCAACATCGACGGCAACCGGCGGCTGGATATCCCCGACGGGTTCGGTTCGGCCCACGTGGTCAAGGCCGAGCGGAACTCGCCGGCGACCTACAGCGGTTTCCGGCTCAGCGACAACATAGCGGGCGACCGCCGCTGGAACGGCGACATCGCCGAGATCATCGCCTTCGACGCGAAGCTCAGCGGCGACGACACGCTACGGGTGCAACGGTATATTACCGAGAAGTACGCCCTGGCTTTTGACACGGTGCTGGACGAGCGGATCACCGAAGCCAAGCAGGTGGCCCTCGACCCGTTCGACGACGGCTCGGACCTCCACGTCGGCGTCAACTTCCACTATGGCGGCCCCACCGCGGACGCAACCTTCGAGGGCATCGGCTTCGACAATATCGATCTGACCGGCGGCTCGCCACCGGGCGGACCGTTCACTCTGACCGCCAACGCGGCGACCGCCGGAACGACGCTCGCATTGAACTTCGCCTTCAGCAGCGACAACGGCGAGCGCACACAGAGCTCCAGCATCACCGGCACCGATGCCGCGACGCTCAACACGGTCGCCGACGAGTTCTTCTACATCGGTGGCGGCCACACGATGGCCAGCATGACCTTCGACGGGCTGAAACCCAACACCGACACGTTCGTTCAAGTGCTCGGTGGCGACAGCAACTGGATCTCCACCGTCGGTGTACTGGTCAACGGAACCGAAGCGGTCGATTGGCTCGGCGCCGCCGACAACGGGACGGCCACGGGTACGGCCTCGCTGCTGGGGTTCTATGCGCCGACCGATAGTTCGGGTCAACTGCAATTGGACTTTTCGATTGCCACGGGCAATTACGCCGGAATCGGCGGGGTAATCCTCACGCAGTCGACCGCGGTGCCCGAGCCGGCAACCCTGGCGCTGCTGGGCGTTGGCATCGTGCTGCTGTTGCCTCTGGCCCGACGGCGGAAGCGATAGCCCGAGAATCCGCCGCTTTTTCATCTCCGAGACGTGGGAACCGGATCGATTTTCGGTTCTTCCGGGATTTCCGCATGAACCAAAGGAAACCCCCCCGCACTTCGCGGGGGGGCTTCACAAGCATCATTTCGGTATGGCGACCACACGGAACCGTGGTCCGCGCCGCGGCCGTTAAATGTCGTAGTAGAGGCAGAACTCGTAAGGGTGCGGGCGGAGCCGCAGGGCGTCGACTTCGTTCTCCGTTTTGTACCAGATCCAGGTGTCGATCACGTCCGGGGTGAAGACGTCGCCACGCAGAAGGAAATCGTGATCGGCCCGCAGCGAGGCCAGCGCCTCGGCCAGTGAAGCGGGCGTGGTAGGTACACCCTTCATCTCGTCGGGCGACAGATCGTAGATGTCCTTGTCCATCGGCTCGCCCGGATCGATCTTGTTCTGAATCCCGTCGATCACGGCCATCAACAGCGCCGAGAAGGCCAGGTATGGATTGCAGCTTGGGTCCGGGCAACGGAACTCCAGCCGCTTCGACTTGGGGCTGGGGCTATACATGGGGATACGCACCGCCGCCGAGCGGTTGCGCTGTGAGTAGGCCAGATTGACCGGCGCCTCGAAACCGGGAACCAGCCGCTTGTAGCTGTTGGTCGTGGGATTGGTAAAGGCCAGCAGAGCGGCCGCATGCTTGAGCAACCCGCCGATGGCGTAGAGGGCCATTTCGCTGAGGCCG
Source organism: Planctomycetota bacterium (assembly GCA_013202535.1). Taxonomy (GTDB): domain Bacteria; phylum Planctomycetota; class Planctomycetia; order Pirellulales; family Thermoguttaceae; genus JABMRP01. The sequence goes on along the minus strand of JABMRP010000493.1, from coordinate 513 downwards.
GCGTATCCGCCTCCGGCAAACAGGGGTTCGTCGCCTTTCCACAGCGAAATGTGCGTGTGCATCCCCGATCCGTTGTCGGAGAAGATCGGCTTGGGCATGAAAGTGACCGTCTTGCCGTGCTTGGTGGCGACGTTCTTAACGATGTACTTGAACATCATCATGTCGTCGGCCATCTTGACCAGTTCGTTGAATTTCAGATCGATTTCGGCCTGGCCGGCGGTTCCCACCTCGTGGTGCTGGCATTCGACGTCCAACCCGCTTTCGATCATCGTCTGCATCATCTCGTTGCGCAGGTCCATCATCTGATCGGCCGGCGGAACGGGGAAGTAGCCTTCCTTGTGGCGAAGCTTGTAGCCCAGGTTGGGCTTCTCGTCGCGCCCGCGGTTCCACTGCCCTTCGATGCTATCGACGCGGTAGAACGCCTCGTTGGCGGTCTGCTCGAAACGGACGTCGTCGAAGACGAAGAACTCGGCTTCCGGACCAATAGAGCAAGTGTCGGCAATGCCCGTGCTC
>JABMRP010000492.1 GCA_013202535.1 Planctomycetota bacterium | reverse complement strand
CCGCGTCGAGCTCTACATCGTAGTGCTTGCCGCTGGAGGCCATCTCGATCAGGCGGCTCTTATACGATAGATGCTTCATCGGGCGGAAGGTCGTGTAGCTGTGGGGATCGCTTTGGGCGAAGTTCTCGGCCTTCAGCGCTCCGGCGATGCCCTCGTCCTTGGCGTTGGAGACGCCGCGAAAATAGTTGGCATAGCCGACCAGGCTCAAGTACGGCTCTTTGAAGGGACCGGCACCGGGGCGCAGCGTCAAGTCGAAATCCTTCCGGGCCTCGCCGTCGCCCTGGTGACATTTGCCGCAGTAACGGTCCAGCACCGGCTGGACGAGTTGCTCGTAGCTGATGCTCTCGGTGCCCCAAGGCGGCGGGGTGAGCTCGACCGGCGGACGTCGAACGGCCAGACTCGGCCGGCTCACCGGTGAGTTGCCGTGTAACTCGTGGCAGCCGACGCAGCCGCGACGCTCGCCCGGCATCACGCCGGTGAACGAACGCATCGTGTGCAGCGCCCGATAATGTTCGTCCAAAAGTTGGAAGTGCAAGGCCCTGCCGGGCGGCACCTTGACGGAAAACGAGCCGTCGGCCAGCACGGGCGTGGTGCCCAGGATTCGCTTCACGCCGTCGTCCTGAATCGCCGAAACCACCGGACCCGAAAAACGCCCGTCGCGCGTCCAGGTGGAGTAGGTTCGGGCGTCCATCTGGACGACGCGCAAGTGCTTGACGATCCCCTGGGGTAAGTCCGGTACGCCTTGATACACGTTGGCGCTGTAGATCACGCCCGGCTCGACCGGTTTGCGCCGATCGCCCGTGCCGGGCCAGACGACCCGGTTCGGCTGGGCTTGCGGCATGGGTCGCCGTGCGGCCGGCATAGCGTGCCAGGCGTTGTGGACGGCCTCGTAGATCAGCTCGCGGTTGCCATGGACGTCCATCAAGTAGAGGTTGAACTTGCCGCCTCGATTGGCCGAGACGAGGAAATCCTCCGGGGAGATCGGATACGGCGATTTGTAGGCGGCGAACCGGCCCGAGGCGTGATAGTCATCGGCCTCGTGCGGATCGACCGGTGGTGTTCCGCACTCCGGCCAGGGCGTGTCGCAGGTGACTTTGGTCAGCCCCAGCGGGAAGTTGCGGCCCTGGGACGTATCGAGGATGCCGATCGAGCCGGCAAACCAGTTGTGGTGCGCCACGCCGGTAAACATCACGCGCGTGCTGCCCGGGATGGGACGCGGCTCGGCCAGATGATCGGGCCAAACGCTTTGGTTGCCCCAGAACGTGGCCACGCCGGTGCCGTCCTGATTCATCGACCAAAGGCTTTGAATCCGCCACAGGGCCTTGTCGTGATACTCCCATCGCGAGTAGCAAACCCGCCCGTCGTTCAGCAACGCCGGGCACCAGTCGGGCTCGTTATTGCGGCTGACGATGTAGACGTTCTCGCCGTCGGCGTCGCACCGGGCCAGCACGTAGCTGTAGGTGTACGGCATGCAGCGGACGTACGTATTGGCCCGAGTGCTGCTGAAGACGATGTGCCCGTCGGGCAGGTAGATCGGATCGATGTCGTCGTAATCGCCCGTGGTAAGCTGTCTCAGTCCGCTGCCGTCGATATTGATCTCGTACAAGTGGAAGCTGAGATCGTCGTGTGCCTTGTAGCAGAAGAGCGCCCGGCGGCCGTCGAAGGAGACGTCGGGCCGCCAGAAGCTGCCGGGCGACTCGGGGGCCAACTGCCGCACGTGCCCACCGGGGTGCAGTCCGTCCAGCACCAGCAATCGGCCGCCGGGGACGGCCATCATGCCGTTGCGGTGCCGGGCCTGATGCGGCCACTCGGCGCCCTGCGGATAGGGGTTGTCGATCAGCAGCACGCTGGAGAAGTTGATCGCCGGGTTCTTAAACGCTATCTCACGCTTTGCCGAACGCACGGCCAAGTACAGCGTCTGTACGGCGGTTGCGTCGGCCGTGTTCGCCTCCGGAGCGGTAAGCCGCTTTTCCAACTCGGTCAGGCGGGCCAGCTCGGCCGACAGATCGGGCGGTTGCGGATGGCGGGTCTGGCGGGCGGCCAACTCGCGCGCCCAACCGATCTCTTGCAGCGCCCGGGCCACCGTCGGCTTGCCGTCGGCCTGGAACAGCCAATCGCGGTGCAGGGCGTCGCGCGCCTCGGCGGGAGTCAGGTCGCGAGTCTCGGGGGTGACCGGACCACCGCCCGGCGCGGCAATCGAGTGGGGTACATTAGGCTTTGGCAATTTGGCCAGCAGCTTCTTGACGTCTTCTCCCGATCCGGTGAACTCGTTCCACTTGTCCGCGGTGATGCCCGTGCCCTCGGCAAGCTGCTTCTGCGACGGCCAGGTGCCCGAATAGCCCAGCGCGGGCGTCGACAGCCCGGCCATCACGGCGCACATCTTCGTTGCCGGATCGAACACCAGCAAACCGCCCGTCAGACGATCCAGCGTGCTGTAGTCGTTCTGGTGCGTGTGGGCCGATTCGAGGTTCGAGGAGACCGACAGTCGCACGTCGAGGAGCGGCTTTTCACTGAGATTGGTCAACAGGAACTCGACGGCGGCCACCGGCCCGTCCCCCATCATTGGGCGGATGCGGATTCCAATCGCGCCGTCGCCGGTTCGCATCAGGCCGACGGCTTCCGACGTCCCGACCGGACGGATCGGTTGGACAACCTGGAGGTTCTCCGCGTTGCCGCCGGTAATGGGCGTGCCCGCGCGTTTGGCCTGACCGTCGTCGTAATGTACGTAGTAACCGAATCGGCTGAGCTGGCCCCCTTGCGGGCAGGTGAGGCTCTGCCGCGCGCCCTCCCAGAAGAAGTGGCCAGGGCCACTGACGGCGAAATCGGTCGTGGCGTTCTTGATCCAGACGATCTCCGAGGCCGTCCCCTGTCCGGCGGGCTCTGCCGGCTGAGTCGCCTGCGCAAACTTCCGCCGGGCTTGCTCCAGGTGTTTGGCAAGATCTTTCGGCGACGGGTCGAAGGCGAAAAGCACGACCCGACGGGCCGAGTCGCCGGAAGCCAGCGTGCCGATTTGCCAGGTGAGTACGCCGTCGGTGTTACCCAGCGACTCCAGCCCGTCGGCCGCCGAGGCCGCCGCCACGCATCCGGCCACGATCGAAAAGCATGCAATGCGAACCGGCGCGTTCATCGCAAATTCCTCTGCTCAAAGTGATAATACGGGAGACCGAAAATGGGGACTGGCTCCGTCGAGGGTTTGGTGTTGAAGTAGTTGGGGCGTTTGCCGACGGTGCCTGTCCCCTTTTTCGGACGGGCCATTTCCATACACCGTGAAAAAGGGGGACAGGCACCTCGCGGCAGCCGTTCTCGCGAGAGTTCGACCGTTTCCGCCGTCGGAGCCAGTCCCCCTTTTTCACTTCCCTATTGCGTGGAAAGTTCATAATCCTTACTGCCGGAACCCTTCGGATCATAAGTGAGTTCCGAATCTCGATTGTATCGCGGGGGCACAACGTCTTCTTTGACGTCGAACATCGGACTGGACGGATCGTCCGGGGTGACCCGCTCTTGGCCAACCGTCTTCCAGCCCTCGATCTTGACCTTCTTCTTCCCGGGAGGCAATTCGAGCTTGTAGCGGCCAGCCGCGATCACGGCCTCGGCGGTCGGGCCTTTGCCGTCGGCCGGCTCGAAGCGGATCTTGCCGTCCTCCAGGGCGGTCCCGTCGAGCGTCACGTTGCCGCTGACCTCGATGGTGTCCTCGAAGCAGCCGGCCAGAGCCGTCATCAGTCCCAGCAGTATCAACAAAGGCAGTCGTCTCATGGAATTGGTTCTCGCTAGCGGTGGGCGTCGTACGGGGTTTCCGACATAGTTTAGAAGGGCACGTCGAAGACTTCTCCCCCGTTCATCGAGCCCATCGCCTGCCAGATATCCAGGGCGATCGAGTTGCTGATGAAGTGGACCGAGCCGTCGCCGAAGGCCACCGTGACTCCGCCGGAGTGGTTGCTGCGGGCGGCGGCGTGGCGGTTGGAGCCGAGTTGGCAGGGGGCCGGCTTCACTTTGTCGACGCAGATGTTCGAATCGACGCCCGAATTGGGTGTGTTGAGGGTCATGAATTGGGCGCAGGTCACGTCGTCGTTGAGGATGTCGCCGCGGAAGTCGAAGTGATTGTCGGAGGTGGCCTGAAGCACTTCGGACATCATCATCGTGTTGGACGTCCCGTCGCGGAAATCGTCGATCCTCGACGTGCGGTTGGGCCCGAACGGCGAGAGCCGGTAGTTCGGGTACGTCGTCGTGTTCTGGCAGAAGTCGGCCGCGCCCCAGTTCAAGACGTAGTTGCCGCGCGAGCGGTTGTGGTCGTCGGCCGGCGAGACCCAGTACCCTTTGCGGTCGCTGGGACAGAAGTAGAGGGGCACCTGGATCTTCACCAGCGGCTCGTTGCCGGTGCCCTGCGGTTGGCCGTAAAGATGGTGGAACGGAAGGTTGAAGTCGTACTGCTCGTACAGGGCCTGTTGCTCGACGTAGGGCCAAAGCGGGGGCGGGTAACTGATCCGGTGGGTCACCGCCGCATAGCAGTTGGACGTCCCCCCGCCACGCGAGTTGGAATAGGAGAAGCTGCCGTGGGCGGCATGGTAGTTGTGCAGCGCCAGCCCCCATTGCTTGAGGTGGTTGGTACACTGCAGCCGCCGCGCCGCGGCACGCACCGCTTGAACCGCCGGCAGCAATAACCCGATGAGGATGCCGATGATGGCGATCACCACCAGGAGTTCGACGAGCGT
>JABMRP010000491.1 GCA_013202535.1 Planctomycetota bacterium | reverse complement strand
GACCTCAAGGCGATGGGCTACCCGGTGGGCGGGATCGGCAACTCGATCTCCAACGTCGTTCACACCCAGGGTTGGGTCCACTGCCACTCGGCGGCGACCGACGCGTCGGGCGTGGTCAAGTCGGTGATGGACGACTTGAGCGAGTATTTCACCGAAATGAAGCTGCCCGGCAAGTTGCGCGTCGCCATGGCCTGCTGCCTGAATATGTGTGGCGCGGTCCACTGCTCGGATATCGCCATTCTGGGTATCCACCGGCGGCCGCCGAAGGTCATGAATGACGTTCTCAACAAGACGTGCGAGATCCCCAGCGTGGTGGCATCCTGCCCCACGGCCGCGATTCGTCCCGCCACCGTCGACGGCCACCCGTCGGTGGAAATCGACGAAGACCTTTGCATGTTCTGTGCGAACTGCTTCTCGGTGTGCCCCTCGCTGCCGATCTCCGATCCGCTCAACGACGGCGTTTCGATTTGGGTAGGCGGCAAGGTGTCCAACGCCCGCTCGGAGCCCTCGTTCTCCAAGTTGGCGATTCCGTTCATCGAGAACAACCCGCCTCGGTGGCCGGAAGTGACCAGCGCGGTCCGCAATATCGTCGAGGTTTGGGCCGACGGCGCTCGCAAGTATGAGCGGATGGGCGAGTTCATTGCCCGGATCGGTTGGCCCCGGTTCTTCAAGCTCACCGGTATCGAGTTCACCAAGGAACACATCGACGATTTCAAGCACGCTGGGCTGACCTACAAACGGTCGGCGCAGCTCAGACACTAGGAGACCGGAAATGGCGGTTACGCCTGAACAAGTTGCCGACGCCATGTTCAACATGGTCAGTCAGTATGCGGGCAAGAAGAAATTCAAGCCCGGCGACCTGACCAAGGCAATGGTCCAGCAGTTCGCCGACGAGGGATGCGATAAGAAGACGTGCAAATTGGCGATTCGCACCCTCATGGACTCCGGACGATGCGTCTATACGTATTTCGGCGGTACCTTCATCGAGGTTCCCCATAGGGAAGGGGCTGCCGAAGACGCTCCTCCGACAGAGTAGTTCGGCTGGATCGCATGACGTGGAGCAAGGTCCACCCGCCAAAGCACGCTGGTTTTGGTGGGTGGTGCCTACCCCGCGTTTTGCCGATTGAAGCCGTCGCGACAATTACCGTAGAATGGAAATCGGTGGAGAGCGGACGATGCGCTGCGCGCAGAGTCCGCTCTTTCCGCTGACTTTCCTTCCGTAAATTTGATCCGTCCAAAATGGCTCCGCGCGCAGAATGTCGAGGTAATCCATGGTTGTCAAGAAGAAGAAAAAAAAGAAGAAGAAGGGGTTCAGCGGCGCGTCGAAGTCGCGCGAGCAATCTCCGTTGCGGCCCCATTACGTCGAGAAGATGCCGCCCTGCCGCAACGTCTGCCCCAGCGGTAACCGGATTCGTGATTTCCTCACAACCATTGGCCAGGCCGAGCGGCTGGGAAAGCCGCTGGATCAGGCATTCGGCGAGGCCTGGGAGATCTATACCGATACCAGCCCGTTTCCCGCGGTCTGCGGCCGGGTCTGCCCCCATCCGTGCGAAGACAACTGCAACCGCAAGGAACTCGACGGCCCGCTCAATATCAACATGACCGAACGGGCCATCGGCGATTTCGGCTTGGAGAAGGATCTCAAGCTGAAGACGCTCTCCGACGAGAAACGCGCGGAGAAGGTCGCCGTCGTCGGTGCCGGTCCCGGCGGGCTTTCCTGTGCCTATCAACTCGCCCGGCGTGGCTACAGCGTGACCGTCTACGAGGCGTCCGAGAAGCCCGGCGGTATGCTCCTCTGGGGTATTCCCCGATATCGCTTGCCGGCCGACGTGCTGGACGGGGAAATCCAGAAGATTCTCGATCTGGGCATCGAACTGAAATGCGATATGCGAATCGGCCGGGATATCTCCCTGGACGATCTTCGCCAGCAGTATAACGCCGTGTTCATGTCGATCGGGGCGCACAAGGGTTTGAAGTTGCGTGTCGACGGCGAGGAAGCCGAGAACGTCTTCTCCGGCGTCGAGTTCCTCAACCGCGTGTATCATGGCGAGAAGATCGAAATCGGCGACAACGTAATCGTCGTCGGCGGCGGCGACACGGCCATCGATGCCGCGCGCATCAGCCGGCGGCTTGGCGCCCATGTTACCATCGTCTATCGCCGTACGGTCAAGGAGATGCCGGCGACCGAGTTGGAAATCACCGAAGCCCAGGAAGAGGGCGTCAAACTCGAATATCTGGTCGCTCCGGTCGGGTTCAATAAGGACGGCAACCGGATCACGAGCATGAAGTGTATCCGCATGGAACTCGGCGAGCCGGACGACTCGGGACGCTGTCGCCCGGTGCCTATCGAAGGTTCCGAGTTTGATATTCCCGCGACGGCCGTCATTCCCGCCATCAGCCAGGAACCCGACTTCACCGGGTTCGAGGATCTCATCGAAGGCGGCGATTGGGTTCAGGTGGACGAGCACGGCGAGTCGACCAAGGTTCCCGGCGTCTACGCGGGCGGCGACGCGGTGAGCCTCTCGCTGGTAACCACCGCCATCGGGCAGGGTCGCCAGGCGGCCGAGACGATGGACCGGAAGTTCCGCGGCGAGGAACTTCCGAACGACACCGCATTGCCCGTCGTTGGCCCCGACCGCCTGCGGTTGGACCATTACGACAAGGCCGAGCGAAGCGAGTCCGCCACGCTTCCTCCGGAGGAACGACTGGCCGAAATGGAGAAGGAGGTCGGTCTTCCCGCCTCGCGAGAGCAGGTCGTCGCCGAAGCGCAACGCTGCATGAGTTGCGGCTTCTGCTTCGACTGCGAAAAATGCTGGCTGTTCTGCCAGGATCAGGCCATCGAAAAACCCATGCAGAAGGGCGTCATCTACTCGTTCAAGCTGCAAAACTGCACGGGCTGTAAGAAGTGTGCGGAAGAATGCCCCTGCGGCTATATCGACATGCTGTAAGCTGATTGCAACAGTTCGGAATTCTCATTGCCCGTCCGCGGCGTTTTCCACGTGACGGATTTCGGCGGCGGTCATCTTATGAAAACGCCTGGAATTCTCATCGCCGGTCTGCGGGGAGGCAGCGGTAAGACGCTCGTCTCTCTGGGACTGGCGGCGGTCTGGCACCGCCAGGGTCGCCCGGTGGCGCCCTTTAAGAAAGGGCCCGACTATATCGACGCGGCTTGGCTGTCCACCGCGGCGGGCAAGCCGTGCCGAAATCTCGACCTCTTTCTCATGTCGCCCGAGACGGTCGTCCGGTCGTTCGTCGGCACCTCCGCCGGCGCCGACATGGCGGTGATCGAGGGCAACCGTGGTCTGTTCGACGGGATGGATGCCCAAGGCACCTACAGCACGGCCGAGTTGGCCAAGCTGCTGCGCGTGCCGGTCGTGCTGACGGTCGATTGCACCAAGTCGACACGCACCATCGCCGCGGTCGTGCTGGGCTGCCAAACGCTCGATCCGGACGTTCCGCTGGGCGGCGTCGTCTTGAACCGAACGGCCGGCTCTCGTCACGAGGCCGTACTGCGCCAATCCGTGGAAGAAATTTGCGGTCTGCCGGTGCTCGGCGCCATCCGGCGCATCCCCGGGCAGCTTTTTCCCGAACGGCATCTGGGGCTTGTCCCCCCGGATGAGCACGACCAGCTTCCGTTGGCCATCGAACAGGCCGCCGACGTGGCGGAAAAATACCTCGACCTTGAGGCCCTTTGGAATCTGGCTTGTAAGGGGGCGGAAGCGGGTACCGAAGAAAAAAAGGTGTCAGGAACCGTTTTCTCCCCAGAAAAGGTTCCTGACACCTTTTCCGCACGAGTCGGCGTGTTTCGGGACGCGGCGTTTGGGTTCTACTATCCCGAGAACCTCGAAGCCCTGGCCCGGGAAGGGGCCGAGGTGGTCGAAATCTCTCCTTTGGCCGACGCCCAACTGCCCGAGGTGGATGCCCTCTACATTGGCGGCGGTTTTCCCGAAACGGCGGCCCCGACGCTGGCCGAGAACGAGCCGTTTCGTCAATCGTTGCGGCGTGCGGTCGAGCGGGGGTTGCCGGTCTACGCCGAGTGTGGTGGCGCGGTCTTCTTAGGCGAGAAGCTTCTGTACGACGGGAAAGAGTACGCCATGACGGCCGCGTTGCCGGTAGCCTTCGCTTTTCGCGACAAGCCGCAAGGGCACGGCTACACCATGCTCGAAACGGTGGCCGACAACCCGTTCTACGCCGTCGGCGAAACGCTCCGCGGCCACGAGTTTCATTACACCTACATGCAATCGACCACGCTGCCGGCCGACGAGTTGACCTTCGCGTTTCGCGTACGTCGCGGACACGGATTCGACGGCCAGCGCGACGGCCTATGCCACCGCAACGTCCTGGCCTGCTACACCCACGTCCACGCGCTGGGCACCGAAAGCTGGGCCCCCGCGCTGGTACGCGCCGCGGTGCGATTCAAGTCGCGGCGGCAATAATCCGTCCAAGCCCGGGGGTTGCCTCCCCCGGGTCGAGCGGGACGCAGCCGCCATTCGCTTCATTTTGACCCACGGGCTGCTACCCGTGGGCTTGGAGTCCGGGCCCGTTCGGGAGACCCGTGCCCAGCGCGTGTCCACACTGCGGCCAACGCATCTGATCGTTCGGCCCCACGGCCATACTCCCGCTGTGTGGTGGCATTTCGGGTCGCGGGTTTCGCCTGTATCTGCCGAAAGACTCGGCTTTTCTTGCCTAACCTGCCGTGTGGAGCCCCTGATCGTCACCGGTCGGAAAAGGCACTGTTCTGACGGGGGGGTGCACGGTTTCCGCAACCCCCAGTACGGCAATTGCCTAATGACCGCCCGGCGCTAGGATTCACTGCCCGATCCACAAAGGACCCCGCCTATGAATTCTCGCTTTGCCCGACCCTTGGCCATGCTGCTGGGGCTGCTCTTCGGACCTGCGGCGGTTGCCCAGACCGTCGAGAAACCGATCGATTTCAGCCGCGACATCCGCCCGATCCTCTCGGATAAGTGCTTCGAGTGTCACGGTCCGGAGAAGAAGACGCGGAAAGTCGATCTTCGGCTGGATACGAAGAAGGGGGCCTTCGCCACCGACTACGTGATCGTTCCCGGCGATCTTGAGGAAAGCGAGCTGTACTTTCGCATCACCTCGGAGAAAGCCGACGAGCGGATGCCGCCGCCGGACTTTGCCAAGAAACTCACCGCCGACGAAATCGACCGCATCGGGCGGTGGATCGACGGCGGCGCCCAGTGGCGCGAACATTGGTCGTTCGAGAAGCCGGTCCGGGCGGAGTTACCCGAAGTGGACGACCCGTCATGGTCCGTCAACCCGATCGACCGGTTCGTCTATGTGCGGATGAAAGCCGAGGGGCTTTCGCCCTCCCCTCCGGCAGACAAGCAGACGCTGATCCGCCGCGTCACGTTCGATCTGACCGGCTTGCCGCCGACGCTCCAGGAGATCGATGCCTTCTTGGCGGATGAATCTCCCGACGCTTATGAAAAGGTGGTCGATCGGCTGCTGGCGTCGCCCCGCTACGGCGAGCAGATGGCCCGATACTGGCTCGACGCGGTCCGCTACGGCGACACCCACGGGCTGCATCTGGACAACTTCCGCTCGATCTGGCCGTATCGCGATTGGGCCATTCGGGCGATGAACGAGAACAAGCCGTTCGACGAGTTTACCGTCGAGCAGATTGCCGGCGACTTGCTGCCCGAGCCGACGGTGGATCAGCGGGT
>JABMRP010000490.1 GCA_013202535.1 Planctomycetota bacterium | reverse complement strand
TCGCCCGGCCAGTTGGCGGGCGTTCGCCGGGCGGCCGACTGCATCGATCAGGTCGACACGCTCGCCGATCGGGAGGAATACGTGCTGCTGTTCCGCACCGCCACCATCGGCAGCGCCCCCGGCGCGGCCGTCCAACTGCGCGGTTCCGGCGTCGCCGATGTCCACGCCCGAGTGCTCCACCTCGGCGGCGGATTCTGGCTGGAGCCGCTATGGGAGGAAACCACCCTCTGCGCCAACACCGGCGAAGAGATACGCTCAACCAGGACCTATGTCGACGGCCGGCAGGTCGCCCGCCACGAGTTGGTGCCGCTGGCGCCCGGCATGAAGCTTCGTTTTGGGGAGACGGAAGTGACGTTTGATGAGTTCGAGCAGATGGAGTTGTGAGCACTATTGTGGTCCCGCGAGTTGTGTGCTAGGATTGTCGCCATTGGATGGGAACGTAATCTCAAACTCAATATCCCTCAAAGGCACAGTCCCGATGGACACCGGCGCCGCGTACAAGGATTTTACAGCACGCCTGAAATTGCTGATCAGCAAGCAGCCCGAGTTGATTACGACGACGCTCAGTAATATCTTCACGATGCGGCTTATCGGCAACAAGACACACGGGGATCTTGCCGAAATCGCCATTGCGGAATTCATCAATCAGTACATGTATGATTTCCGCTCCGTTCACGTGGGAAAGGATTTGTATCGAGCAAAGTCCCAAGAGGAAGACATCAAGATCATCAACGAGATCACCAAAGACGAGTTTCCCGTCAGTCTCAAAGCGTACGGCGATGGTCCACTTCAGCTCTCCACAGACAAGACATTTTCCATGTTCCCGCGCCTTGAACAGGAAAAGGGCGACGTTGTTGGCTCCAGTAAGGTAAGAAAGATTCTCGACGACCCCGTATTCTCCGGTTTCAGCAATATCAATGTGTTACCTCTGATCTACGACGAGCGAGCCCAACGCTGCAACATTATGGTGTTTGATTACGTGCGCGCACGCGATGCCGCGGCACGAATCACCCGCGAGGAAGCAGGACGCGGTCGAAAGCACCCAGTTTATCGATTCTATGATACACAAGGCGACTACATTTGCGAGGTGCGTTACGGTGATGCCACCGCCAACGCGCTTCAGCGGGGACTTTGGACGCACACGAAGAACGGCCTGAGGTTTTTTCACAGCATTACCAACGGTTGGATTGACTATTCACACAATCTCATTTTGGTAAAACTGTTTTCCCATGCACTTGTCTCCTCCGAGGCCGGTCATACCACCGCGCTTGAGAAGATCAAGGAAGATATTGTTCTACTGAAACAGCGGGCAGGACTTTCGCAATGACCAACTTGTCTCTGTTCGACGACATGGTCGTCGATGCACCATCCACGGAAGGCATCAAGTATGCCGGCTCGAAGCTCAAGCTGCTTCGATCCATTTTGGAGTTGGCGAAAAAGACACCAGCCAAGACGATCCTTGACGGTTTTGCCGGCTCAACGCGCGTCTCCCAAGCATTTGCCAAGACGGGCTATCGCGTGATCTGCAATGACACGGCCGTTTGGTCGGAGGTCTTTGGGGCGTGCTATCTTCTCAATCGCGAGCCGAGAACGCACTATTTGGAATTGATCCAACACTTGAACAACGTTTCCCCGAAAGATGGTTGGTTTACCGAGCACTACGGCGGTAGCGAGAATGGCGGTGTGGCCGTTGGGGAGGATGGGCTCAAGAAGCCTTGGCAGGTACACAATACACGCAAGCTAGATGCGATTCGTGACGAGATTGATCGTCTGTCGCTTTCGACCGTCGAGAAGGCTGTTGCTTTAGCGAGTCTTATTCTGGCATTGGATCGCGTTGACAGCACGCTCGGTCATTTCGTCTCGTATCTCAAAGATTGGTCGCCTCGCTCCTTCAAGGAATTGCATCTCGAAGTCCCGAAACTATTCCCCAATACGGAAGATCACGAGGTCGTTCGCCAAGACGTGTTTGACATTGCCGACCGTAAGGTCGATCTTGCATACTTTGATCCGCCGTACGGATCGAATAACGAAAAGATGCCGCCTTCAAGGGTGCGATACGCCTCGTACTATCATCTGTGGACAACCGTTTGCCTCAATGACTTGCCCGAGTTGTTTGGCAAGGCATTACGAAGAAAGGATACATCCGACACGGTCGCGGCGTCCGTGTTTGAAGAATTCCGGAAGAATCCCGCCTCGGGACGATTCCTTGCCGTCGAAGCAATTGAACGGTTGATCCAATCCACGGGCGCGCGATGGATCATTCTGTCGTACAGTTCCGGCGGGCGCGCTACCGCGGATGAATTGAATGATGTTCTTTCCACAAACGGTAAAGTCATCGAGGTCATTGAACTGGATTACAAGCGTAATGTCATGGCGGGAATGAAATGGACGAACGACTGGATTCGTGACGCCGAATCTAAGAATCGCGAATTCCTGTTTTTGATCGACAAGGGGTGACATGTCCGAGGAAATGCGGACCGTTCGTTACCGTTGGAGTCATCCCATGTTTCTTCATGTTGTCGAGGCAAAGCACGTGGAAGGGCATCGTGTCCACGTGCGGTTCAGCGACGGGACGGCGCGCGAAATCGATCTGTCGGAATCGCTCGCCGGACCGATATCCGAACCGTTGCGTGATGTCGAGTATTTCCGCCGGTTCTCCATGGAGGGCCACACGTTGGCTTGGCCGAACGGCGCCGATTTCGCCCCCGAGTACTTGCAGGATTTGGCGAGGTCGCAGGCACCCGCCTAAACGGACGCCCACTTCACGGCTCCTCCACCACCACGCAATCCAACCCGAAATAGCTTCGCGGCGGCCGGGATTTCGGGTTGCCGCCGATGAGCGTGGCGCGGAGGGTGATGACGTTGCCGGTGGGCTCGATGACGCCGAGGTCGATCTTGGCGATGGTGACCGGGTCGGGCTCGAAGAGGTCGATCGGCTCGCCCGTGTTCTTGCCGCCGACGGATACTTGCACGATGCCGAAATCGTAGCTGCGGACCAGATGGAGAATCACCCGGCGGGGTTTGTATTGCTCGGCGAGGGTGAACTCGACGAAGTCGCCCGGGTTGCGTGCGGCGACGAAATAATGGGCGCCGCCGCTCATCCTCGCGGGGCGAAATCTGGCGGCGGGAACCTGCGGGCCGCCTTGCAGACCGGGGGATCGGGCCGTGGCGGTGAGGTCCTCCAATTCGATGGCCCCTTCGACGCGACGCACGCCGGCGGTGCGGATCTCCTGGGCGCGGCGGTCCAATTCCTCCAACGAGACGATCGGCGCGGCGGCCCGATCGGGCAGGGCAGGGCGGTTGTGCGTCGCCCCGGGCCGGGCGTACCACCAGGTCACGGCCGAGTAGCCCAACAGATTCCACGGGTTGCGGATGCCGGTGCCGAACGACGATTCCATGTCGAACCGAAACTGACGCTGAAACGGAATGGCGTCCAGCCCGCGCTGGCGGGTGCAGATATTGAACCCCCGGGTGAAGCCGTCCAGTCCGCCGACGCGAATGTTGGCCAGAAACGGATGCGAGAATTCATCCTCCCGGGTTGGCACCCGGCCGCCGGCCCATCCGTAATAGTCTTCGGTGCCCGTGCCAAAATGCGAGGGGAAATCGCGCTGGTGGTCGTCGTCGATGTAGATCTTTTCGTCGCCTTCGCCCCACCAGCTTCCGTTGGGGTTGAGTACCGTCCACTGATCGCCGACGAACACTCCCCGGCCGGCGATCTCGATGAAGTTCCAATCCTGAAATTCCGACCCCCGGGCGACGTCGTCGGCCCGCCAGGCGGCACGGAAGTGCATACTCCGCTCGTCCCACTCCCAGGACTCCGTCGCGATGCGCACTCGCGCCTCGACCGGTTCGTCGCCCAGATTGACCAGCTCAAGCTGGGCCGATGTTTCGTAGGGCATGACCCAACGGCAGACCATCCGGCCGTCTTTGTCAACCTGGCGAGCAAAAGTCTTAAAGGGATGAACCGCATCGGGGCATCCGAAGAAATCGCCCAGCGGACACCAGATGGCCGGCTGGCCGTCGAACCGACCGGTCAACACGGTCGAGCGAAGATAACCGGATTTCCCCTTTTCGGTCGGCGTGAGTTGAACTTCCAGGTAGCGGACCGCCGCGCCGCCGGGCGGCGTGGGGATCGTCATCCGGCCGTCGGGAGCAATCGTCTCGTGGACCGTCGCGAGCCGATCCTCCGGCGGCGCCGGAGGGTCGAGAAGCGTCTTACCGACCGCCGCCAGATCGGCCCCGGCCGCCTCGTAGGCCGCCATCGTAAACGTCTCGACGCGCGTGCCTTTCGGATAGTCGCGGTAGTTGATGATGTTGTAAAACGGCTTGCGATCCATCGCCACGCGGCAGCTTCGCGCGAAGGGGATCGGCAGGTAAAGGTCGCCGGCCCTGGCCGTGTAGGCCGCCAGCGGTTGGCCGACGAACTGCTTGGCCGTGACCAACTCGATCAGCGGACAGTCGAAGACCGGCTCTTCGGCGCCGTCGAGATAGATTCGCACGTTGGCGCCGACGCGGTCGCCGAAACCGTAGTAGAAGAAGGGCGTCCAGATTCGCGTGAGGCAGCCCGGGCCGTTGTGTTCCATCAACACCCACTCGGTCTTGCCGTCGCGTGATTCGGTGCGAAGGAAGCCGACGCCGTCCTGATCGGCAAACCAGCCGGGCCCTCCGCGCACCGTCGACGCCCGATTGTAGCTGCTGGCCTGGCGCTGTTGGTACACCGGTTCCGGCCATCGGGCCAGCGCCGCCGGGTCGATCATCTCGCGGGCCAGCCGCTCGATCGTGATCGGCCGGTCGCCTGCGGCCGGCGCGGATTGGCCGGCGGTGGTCCAGGCCGTGGTAAGGGCGATCAGGGCCCAAGTGGTGACCGGTGTTTGCATGGCGCTTCCTCGTGAATGATTTCAAAGTATCCATTCTATCCCACTCGGGCTGTGAGCGGGAGTGAAAAGGGGGACTGGCTCCGAGCATGAAACGGGTCGAATCCTCGCGAAAACGGCTGCCGCGAGGTGCCTGTCCCCCTGTTTCACGGTGCATTCCGATGGCCCGTCCGAAAAAGGGG
>JABMRP010000489.1 GCA_013202535.1 Planctomycetota bacterium | reverse complement strand
GACTGCAAGTGGAAGTAGTCGGCCTTGGTGGGGCGATAGCCGAAGTAGATCGTCTCGGCGGCGAAGTCGGCGACCACGTCGCGGGCGATCCCCTGCTCACACTCGAAGAGCCTCTCGACGGACGCTTCCTCCGGCAGCAAACGGCCCTCCCGCCAGGGTGTTTCCAGCACGCAAACGGCCCCGCCGCCGGCCCCCTGCGAATCGAAAATCACGCTGTAGTTGTGCGACGGCAGAAACGGCTGACGCTTGACAAACAGAATACGCTCCAGGGCGGCCAGATCGGGCTCGCGGAAGAAGAGCCCCCGTTTGGCCATGCGGGCCTCGAAGAAAAGGGCCTGCTCCGCTTCATCGTCTGCTTCTTGGGCGGCCACCAACGCTTCGTGTCGGCCGGACAACTCGGCCAGCGTGTTACGCTCCGCGGCCACGTCGAGCCCCTTGGCGGCGAACCGGTCGAGCATTTCGCGCATCTGCCCAAGCACCCGGGCCGTGGGGTGGGAATCGTCGATCTTGCGACACATCAGCCGTTCGCCAAGGAACGCGTACTGCACCGGATCGCCCTGATCCAGCGCGACGGCCAGCGCCTCGCTCTCGATGTCCGCCGCCGACCGCAACACGGCCGCCCGGCTCCATTTCTTGCCGTCGAGCGAGAGTTGCACTTCCAGGGAGATGGGAATGCGGTCCGAGTATTGGCCTTCGCGGTCGCGGGAGAAGACGATCTTGGCCACCTTGACCGCCGCGGGCAGCTCGATCTGGGCCCACTCGGCGGTCACGCCCGCGGAAATCCAACTATGACTGTTGCCGTAAAGGCCGTCGTTGAGATGCTCGATCCGGTGGATTGGAAAGCCGGCAATACACGACGACGCCGTGGCCTTGGCGCCGCCGGTGGCCAGGGCCAGGTTGCGATCGCCCGTTGGGCCGTAGACCTCCAGTTCGTCGATACACGGCGCCGAGGCGGACGACTTGTGGATCAACACGCGGACAAACTTCGCGTCTTCGGCGGGAAAGACAACCGGGTTGGGCTGGTCCGGCCGGATGGTTGCTCCGGTGGCCGTCGCCGTGACGATTGCGGAGAGGATGAACCACGAAAACAGATGGGCGGCCTTCATCGGATCACTCCTTATGGCAAGGAAACGTTTCGTTTTCCCGGTCAGGGACCGCCGGGAACGACAATCTCCAACAGATCAGCCGGCTTTTCGATCAGTACTTTGGCTCCGTGCCGCAGCAGTTCGTCGGCTCCGCGAAACCCCCAGAGCACACCCACGGCATACATACCGGCCGCGGTGGCCGTCTTCATGTCGGTGCCCGTATCGCCGACGAAGACGACGTCGGCCGGGGCATGGCCGAACCGGCGGGCGATTTCCAACGCACCGGCCGGGTCGGGTTTCTTGGCGTGCAACGCCCCTTCGCCCAGCGTCGCGACGAAGTCCCACCGCGGCAACAATTGGGGGACGCAAACTTTGGCAATCGCGTCGGGTTTGTTCGAGAGGATGGCCATCGGGATCCGGCGAGCCGTCAGGACATCGAGCAGTTCGGCAACGCCCTCGTAGGGTCGCGTATTGAGCTCCCAGCGCCGGCCGTACTCCTCGCGCAGCAAGGCGGCACACTCGGCCATCGTCGCCTCGTCGCAACGGTTTTCGGGCAGCACCTCGCGAATCAACGCCTCCACCCCGTCGCCAATGTATCGCTTGTACGATTCTCGCCGATGCTGGGGAAAGCCGAGACGGCGCAGGGCGCAGTTTGCCGCGTCGGCGATGTCGTCGAGCGTGTTGAGCAGCGTTCCGTCGAGATCGAAGAGAACAGATTGGTAACTCATCGCGGTGGTGTCGGCTCCCCAGTATTGGCCTGGCCCATCGTGTTTCGGTCGGCTCTCGATGCGCGCCGCACGATTGGCTACTAGGAAACGATTGTATCCTCCCGACGCTCGGCTTCCAACCGCGGACGTCGCTCGGCGGGTCTCTTTTTCGGGTTCTTCCGGGAATTTCGAGGCTCAGGGGACCCCTTTGCGGTGGCAAGCCGCCCAGGGCACCCGTTTCCACGTGTCCACGCATTTGCGTCGTGGTCCCTTGAAAAGACCCGCCTTTCCGGTAAACTGAGGGGTTTAGCGCGCGTTCTCCGCCTCGATGGAGCAAGGGATGCCAGTGGAGCAAGAGATGCCAGTGGAGCCAAGAATGAAAACCTATCAGCAGATCAACGATCGCATCTCTTCGGGCAAGGCCGTCGTGTTGACCGCCGACGAGATCATGGACTACGTCGACGAGAAGGGGCTCGAAGCGGCCGCCGACGAGGTCGACGTCGTTACCACGGCCACGTTTGGTCCGATGTGCTCCTCGGGGTGCTTCCTCAATTTTGGCCACTCCAAACCAAAAATTCGCATGTCGGAGGCCTGGATCGAAGATGTGCTGGTCTACACGGGCATCGCCGCGGTAGACGTTTACCTCGGGGCCACGCAAACGCGCCACGGCGATCCGGCCAACATGTACTACCCCGGCGAGTTTCGCTACGGCGGCGGGCATGTGATCGAGGACCTCGTCGCCGGAAAGACCCTCCAGCTCTTCGCCCTGTCTTACGGCACCGATTG
>JABMRP010000488.1 GCA_013202535.1 Planctomycetota bacterium | reverse complement strand
TGACCTTCTGGCTGCCAGCCAGACGCTCTCCCAACTGAGCTAATCCCCCAAGAGTCGGGTGCCGCATGCGATCGCGGCGAAGCCACCAATAGTAGCACTTGATGCCGGGGGTGTCAACCAGGACTCACCCCCACTGGCATGGGGTCGCCAACGCCGAGGTGGCCAACACTTTCACCGCCAAGCGCCGTGGACTAAGATAGTTGACACACCCGTGCGCTGGTCCCGCCGGAGAAACCTTCCCTCTTCTCCCCCGGGGACGTCGATCGTGTCATCCGCCGAATTTAGCCCGAGGAGTGCCGCCATGTCCCGCTGTCTGATTGTGTCCGGTATGTTGACCACGATTCTCCTGCTTCAGGGAGCAACTTCGCTCGTCGGCGCCGCGGAGATCACCACCCAGCGGACCGATCGGGGGGTGATCGTCAAGATCGACGGGGAGTTGTTTACCGAGTATCTCGTCCGTTCGGGCAACAAGCCGATCCTCTGGCCGGTGATCGGCCCGACCGGAAAGCCGGTCACTCGGGCTCATCCCATGGGCGAAGGGCCCGGCGAAAAGAAAGACCATGTCCACCACCGCTCGATCTGGTTCACCCACGGCGACGTGAACGGGGTCAGCTTCTGGCACGAAGGCAAGAACACGGGCACAATCGCGCATCGGGAATTCGTCGAAGTCGACGCCCGGGCGGCCATCGCCACGCGCAACGACTGGCTGGGGCCGGACGGAAAGAAGATCTGCGAAGACCTGCGAAAGCTCACCTTCGGCGCCGACGGCGACTCGCGTTGGATCGATTTCGATATTACGCTCAAAGCAACCGACGGCCCAGTGAAGTTCGGCGATACCAAAGAGGGGACGATGGGCATTCGCGTGGCCGGCACCATGAAAGTCGACTCCAATCTCGGCGGCCACCTCGTCAACAGCCGGGGGCAAACGGATGGGGAGACCTGGGGGAAGCAAGCCGAGTGGGTCGACTATTACGGCCCGGTCGATGGAAAGACCGTGGGGGTGGCCATTCTCAACCACCCGACGAGCTTCCGTTTTCCCACGTATTGGCACGTGCGGACCTACGGGCTGTTTGCCGCCAATCCGTTCGGACTACACCACTTCAAGGGTTCCAATTCTGTCGACGGATCGCACACGCTGCCGGCCGGCGAGTCGATCACCTTTCGATACCGGCTGTTGTTTCACACCGGCGACGTAAAGACGGGCAAGGTGGCCGAAGCGTTTGCCGCTTACGCGAAGTAGGCGGGATGAGCAGCCCGTTCTCGCCAACTGCGACGCGGCCCACGGCTTGGCACCGTTGCCAGCAGGGAGTACCACTGGAGGGGTTAAAGTTCCATGAAAAGCTACTATTTTACTTAATCTCACTGTTACAACTCATTTTCACTAATCACTTATATCTTCTTCAAATCCGCGCATTCCAGGGCGAAGGATTCCCCCGTATATTGCCGATAGTGTACTTTGTTGGCACCCTTCCCATTCTTTTTAACTTGCGCGAAGCGCTTATACTGCGCTAAAGTCGTGCATAGCTAGGAGACTTCACCACAGATGACAACGAATTTTCTGCAATTCGATACACTTGCGGATCTTCGTGACTATGTAACCGAAACCATTTGCACTCATAACAATTTACTGACCGACGCCTTCCAAATGACCGAGCGGACCATCGTTCGGGGGGGCAGGCCCTGCGGAATCTACTTCTGTCTTCACGGACCGCGCGCGGTCAAGTTCACCGCGATCTGGGAAACCGATCGCAATCAGGTTCTGTTTTATGAAGCGGGTGGGGAGAAATTCCATCGCACCCAACTGCTCCAGGCACCGAGCCTGCAACGCGTGGCGGCCTAGCCCTCGCCAGTGGTATCTAACATGACACTCTGGCAGGGAAAGGAGGCCCCGCGTGCTTGTGCTCTCTCGCTGTGAGAACCAAAGAATTCGGCTGGGCGACTCGATCGAAGTGACCGTCGTGCGGGTGGCGGGCGGCAAGGTCCGGCTCGGGATCGAGGCGCCGCGCGAGATTGTGGTACTTCGTGGCGAATTGGAGCCGACGAAGCCCCAGCCGTAGCGTGGAGCAGCCCGTTGAGAAAGTCGTGTGGCACTGCTTGCTTGCAAGCAGTGCCGCGCTGTTGGGTAGAGAACCCGACAAACACTCACGGCTTGCAGGCAAGCAGTGGCACACGTATCCCCATGCGCGCAGCGTCAAGGGCATCGTGTCGTGATTTTGCCCCGCACACCTTCGGGCGGCTCCGGACATTGCTGCCGCGGTGGCCACTTTCAAGCGTGCCGTCAATCCATGAGGGGGGTACGCGCCGACCGAAGGTGAAATCTACCCCAATGAAACCCGCCCGAAAAGAGGGCGGGCAGCGACTAATCGCGCGGCCGGACTGCGCCGGTCAGCCCGCTGTAGTCGGAACGATCTTCCGGATGCCACAGGGGCAATCCGAGCTGGACGCGCCGAGCCAGCACGTCGAGTTTCTGACGGGACCCTGCCGAAGCCTGGGTGGCGTTGAAATCGTCGCTTTCCCGGGGCGCAAAATCCTCGTCGTGCCCACACTGCAAAATTGCCTCAAAAACATTCCGCATCAGACGTCAATCCTTCCAGCAAACAAAAGAACCAAGGGGACTGGCACTCCAACCGGCCTGGTCATGGCGCGGAGCCTTGGCAGGGCACGGTTCGAGGAACCGGAAAACGGGTAATCATAGCGACGCGAGAGTTCGAAACTGGGTGGGAAACAACACAACCCGCCCCAGGCGGGTGCCGCTATGAATTCGAGAACATTTTATTATTGCCGATTCCGAGGTGGTGTCAAGCGGCCGAGTCGGCGATTTGCCGAATTTTCCGAAGAATTCCCGCGGGCACCTCTGTCGGCGAAATTTGGAGACCCGATGCCGGTTCGGCGAATTCTAACGATCGGCTAAGCGGTTTCCAGGAAACCGCTTCCGACAATTACTCGGAATACGCAAGGGACGGCGCAAAGCACCCCCCAAACGTACCCTGCCCTCCCGATTTGCCCCGGAGCGTGTACACTGCGAGGGCCCGTCCCGAGAATTCCGTAGGAGAAACACGCTCGTGACCTGGATCCAACGCGAAATCCAACTTCCACCCTTTCCGCCGGGAATTCACTCGATCAGCCACCGGATCGTCGAGGAATTTGCCGAACTACGGACCGTTCGCGTGGGACTGCTGCATCTCTTCATTCAGCACACGTCCGCCTCGCTAACGATCAATGAGAATGCCGACAGCGACGTGCCGGTCGACTTGCACCGCGTGCTGGACACCCTGGCACCCGAGCAGTTTCCCTACCGGCACACCTGCGAGGGGCCCGACGACATGCCCGCTCACGTCAAAGCCTCGCTGATGGGCAGTTCGCTGACGATTCCCGTCCGCGGGGGGCGACTTTGCCTGGGAACCTGGCAGGGAATCTATCTCTGCGAGCACCGCCGTCGCGGCTCCGGCCGGCGGATTATCCTGACCCTACAGGGCGAAACGCTCGGTGATTAGCCGGCGGATACGGCGGCCAGATCGTCCAGCCAGCATTCGATGAAAGTGGTTTGGTTGACGTTGCGGTCGAGTTGCGCGGCCGCTTCCAGGCAGCGATCCAGACACCGGGCCACCGATTCCTCATCGCCCGTCAGACGAGCCAGGGCCCGATCGGCCGATTCTTGAAGCTGGCGGTCGTCGCCACCGCCGGCTCCGGCCATCGTTCGGGCGAGTTGGCGGTAGAAGTCGATGGCAAAGGCGACGACCCGACGCAATCGGGCCCGACGCGCGGCCGCCGCCTTACCCGCCTTGTCGGCAAACGCCGAAAGAGTTTTGGCCAGCGGCACGCTGTCGAGCACCGGTTCGGAAAGTCGCTGGTAGAACTGCTCGCGGAAGGACCAGAGTTCCTCGTCGGCCAACTCCATCGCTTTCTCCAGGCCGCCGTCGCCAAAACGGGCCAACCGATGCGCTTCCTCCGGATCGTCCACCAGGCCCTGGGAAACAAGCAACTCGGCCACCGTGGCCGCCGGCAGCGGCCGGAAGCGGATCAGTTGGCACCGCGAGCGGATCGTCGGAAGCTGCCGCGCCGGACTGGTGCTGATGAGAATCAGGATCGACCCGGGCGGAGGCTCCTCAAGCGTTTTGAGCAGGCTGTTCGCCCCCTCGATATTGAGATGATCGGCGTCGTCGATCACCGCGATCTTGCGACGCCCCGTCGACGGCTTCATCGCCATGTTGCGGCAGAGCCCCGTGCGCATCCGATGTTCCTTGTCGCCGATGAATACCTCCAAGGGGATAAACGCCTTGTCCTTGGGCTTGCCGACGATCTCCAAATCGGGGTGGGTACCGGCCATGACCTGTACGCACGACGGACACCCGCCACAGGGATCGAGTTCCACCTCCGGGCGCTCGGGGCAAAGAAGCGATTGGGCCAATCGCACCGCAAAGGTCCGCTTGCCCGTTCCCGGCGGACCGACGAACAAGAAGCTGCTGGCCAGCCGGCCACGGCGCAAGGCCAGCCGGAATCGCTCCACCACGTCATCGTGTCCCAGAATGTCTTGCCAAGCCATGCCCAATTCCCAATGTCCAATCCCGCACCGGACCCACGGGATGCCACCCGTGGGCGTGGTGAATCGCTAATCGCTAATCGCTACCCAACACCGCTACGGCCGCGGCGCAAATATCGGCTGCAATCCGCTCGACGTCGCGGCTGGCGCCGACCACGACGATCTTCTCCGGCCGGCGGGCGGCTTCGGCCAGAAAACCTTCGCGCACCCGCTGGCGAAAAGCATCGCCCTGTTGTTCCATACGATCCAGTTCACGGCAAATACGCCCGGTGGCCACCGCCGGCGGCAGATCCAACACGATCGTCAAGTCGGGCATCAGACGGTCGGTGGCCACGCGGCCAACCTGCCAGAGCGTCTCGACGTCCAACCCGCCCGCGTGCCCCTGGTAGACGACGTTGGCCAGCAAATATCGGTCGGCCACGACCGTCTTGCCCGACGCCAATGCGGGGCGTATCACCTGCTCGACCATCTGCGCCCGGGCCGCCATGTAGAGGAGCATCTCGCTGCGGCGGTCGATCTCCAGATCGTGCCGGTCCAGCAGAAGCTTCCGGATCGACTCGCCCAGAGGCGTACTGCCCGGATCACGGCAGGCGACCACATCGAGCCCCCGCCCCCGCAGCCAGGAGCAGAACCGCTGGATTTGCGTCGTTTTTCCGACGCCGTCGCCACCGTCGATTGAGAAAAACATGGCCGATCCGCTCGGGGGGGTACTACAAGCCGGTAGCACCCATTGTAGAGCATGGGGGCGCCGGAGCGATAGACGCTCGCCCGGTCGTTACTCTGCCGCCGGGTAAACCAGAGAAACGGGGTGACATCCCTGGAGGTTGCCGAATTGCCCCGCTGTCGCCGGCGAAATGCTCGGGTTATACTCGCGTGTTGGTACGCTTGAGGCGCCCGGCACGAGAAATCCAAGTAGACGACCATGACCGCCCCCCGCGATTGGCAGAGCCTGTATCCCTTTGCGTCACACGAGCTTCGGCTCGCCGGCGGTCGCTACCACTATCTCGACGAAGGCGACGGGCCCGTGCTGCTGTTGGTCCATGGAAATCCGACATGGTCGTTCTACTGGCGGGAGTTGGTCCGCGGGTTGCG
>JABMRP010000487.1 GCA_013202535.1 Planctomycetota bacterium | reverse complement strand
GACAGGCGATGGAACGAGGACATGCTGTTTCTCCTTGCAGAAAAGCGTGGCTCTGAAGAATAGCCGTTTTGGGCTCGGTGAGTACCGGAAATCGGCCGAACTGCACAAGTATCGAGTGTAGTTGCCCATGCGGCAAAGTCAAGCAATTTGGCCGCACGTTTCGAGCGACCCGAGATTCTGGACTGCTCGACAAGAGAAACTACTTCGCCAGAGGGAGGGGCTACTCCATCTCCGCCACCCGCGACATCACCAGGACGCACCAAGAGCCGGCGGCGACCACGGCCAGGCCGTAGAGAATCGCTCTGAAGATTCCGCCGCCGTCGGCGAACACGACCGGCCAGGCGATCGCGGCGGGTACGGCCACCAGCAGCAGCATGGTCAGGGCCGTGGCCGCGTTGCTCTCCCGATCGAGCACGCGACGCATCGTGGGGATCATCAGCAGCGGCCAGACCAGGGCGAAACCGGCCAAGCCCAGGAGAATACCGCCCCGCCACGTCGAGCCCGAATCGGCCGCCGTCAGATCGACCGCCGTTTCTTCGGCGACGGGTTCCTCGGCCACGGGTTCCGGCTGCGAATCGCCTGTAAACGTGCGGAGGTCGACCAGCGACTCGCCCGTCGCAACTTCCATCGCACAAAGCCGAAAGACAACCTCGGCGGTCGCCTTGTTGCCGGCCAGCGTCTCGACGTGGCCGAACAACACGACCTCGGCGCCGGCGGCCTTGGCTCGCTTCAGCGCTTCGGCCGGATCGGAGACCCGCTCGGCCGTCGAGCCCATCACCTGGCGGATCTTTGCTCCCAGGCGGGCGGTAACGCTTGGGTCGATCACTTCGTAACGCCCGCCATCGGAAACGGCCTCGCGCAGCCCTTCGGTGATCAGCAGCCGGTGGTCGTTGACCAGGGGGAGCACCAGCGTGGGCCGATACATCCGCTCGGGCTCCGGCAGTGCGGCGGCGGCTTGTGTACAGGACGACTCGACCGCTTCGGCAACGGCCGTCGGCATCGCGGGCGGACCGCCGGTGAGTTTGACCCACCCCCAGATTCCCCCGGCAATGAGCCCCACAAACAGGATCGGCACCAGACAGATTTGCAGCGGCAGCTTCAGCAACGAGCCGAACCAGCCAATCACCTTTCCGAAACCGTCGTCGACTCGGCCCATGCTATTCTCCCTCGCGGCGGAATTTCTCGTATCGGGCCAACTCGCGCTGGGAGACCGAAGGTCGTGTCTGCTCCAACCCCCGCTCGACGTCTTCGGCGCACACGGGCACCGGTTTGCCGGCCAGCATCGCCTGCTCGAAGGCCGGATCGACAATCCGATCGACCAGCCCGTGCAGATCGGCGCCCGAATAGCCGTCGGTCCGCTCGGCTAGATGGTCGACGTCGACCTGCTCGTCGCGGGGGATTTTCCCCAAGGTCGACTGGAGAATGAACCGTCGGGCAGGCGGGTCGGGGAGCCCCACGTAAACGTGCTCGCCGAAACGGCCGTGTCGCATGGCCGCCGGATCGAGGTCCCAGGGCCGGTTTGTGGCGCCCAACATCAGCAGCCCGCCCCGATCGCTCTTCAGCCCGTCGATCTGGGCCAGGAACTCGGGAATCAGGCGGTTCATCACGGTCGAGTTTCCGCCGCGCCGGGAGATCAACGCTTCGGTCTCGTCGAGAAAGATGACCGAAGCGGTGTGCGACCGGGCCACTTGGAACAGTTCCCGCAGGTTAGCCTCCGCGTCGCCCACCCACTTGCTCATGATATCGCTGCATTGCACATTGAAGAAGGCGGCGTCGAGTTCGGTGGCGATGGCCTTGGCCATCATCGTCTTGCCGGTTCCCGGCGGGCCGTACATCAAGATGCCGCCGCCCGGCTTGCGGCCGTATTGTTCGGCCAGATCGGGACGCCGAAAGGGGAGGATCACGCGGCGCCGGATCAGGTCCTTGACCGCGTCCAGCCCGGCGATATCGTCAAAGGCGATGCCCGGCTTTTCGGTCACCTGCCAGCGATTCTCCTTACCCCCTTCGGCCGACTCGGCCACGGGCTGGTCGCTGGAGGCGGGATCTTGTCGCCCCGAAGGCGAAGCCCCCGGCGCGTTCTCGTCGGAGCGAATCTTGCCGGCCAGTTCCAGCAGGCGGAGCCCCTTCTTCTTCCGATCGGCGCGGAGTTGCTCGTCGCGCGTCTGACCGGCCATCTCCAACAAGGCGCGCGAAGCCATCAACAGCCGGCGACGCGCCTCGGGCAGTTGCTTGTCGGCCAAGGCGCGTTGGGCGGCTTGGTAATGTTCGAGGTAGTGCTCGTAGAGAAGGGTCATGGAAGGACAATCACTCTCCGGCCGACTCGCCGCCGGTCAGTTCCTGCTCGATGGCCTTCAGGCCGGCCGCGATTTCCTTGTCGACGTTGGTCTCTTGCGAGGCGGCCTGTCCGCTGACGATCCGCTCGATCTCCTCGGCCGAGATTCCGTCGCCCTCGGTGGGAGTGGCCATCTCGGCCGTACTGATACGGTCCAGCACCAAACCCATCGTCATTTCCAACTGGTTGCTCTGCGCCAGGGCCGTTTCCACGTCGTGGAGCACCTCGCCGGCGTTGAAGTCCTTGAAGACGTCACCGATCGATCGGGCCATCGCCTTCATCCCCGTGGCGAAGTCCTTGAAAAGCCCGACTTTGTCCCGGGTTTGCAGGATGGTCTCGAAATAGAGCAGTTGGCTCTCGACGGATCGGCGCTCGTTGGTCGTCTGCGCGACCATCCGGCAGAGCCGCTGGAAATTCACCTTATCGCCACCCTTTTTCGCCCGCAGGGCCTTCTCCATGTACTGCCGCTCGTGCTGCTGGAGCTTATTGGCGTGCTGCCGGTGGAGGGCCAGAGCCCGCTGGATGGCGATATCGCGCTGGAGCTCTCGTTCTCGTTTCGATGTGAAAAGTTTCCCAAACATTGTAATAATCTGTAAATATCTGTCGGATTTGGTCAGTAAATGTGTATATTAGTATCAGAGGGGCCGAATTTATAATAAAATTGTCGTGATCTGTTCATCACGTACTTGACATCCTCATAATACGGGGTTAATCTGGCGTGTCAAGAGGAAGCCGAATTTTCTCACCCCCGCACTGGAGAGGGGGGTCACGGGACGAAACGCAATCAGTCCATACGCCTCCGGCAACCATCGGACACGGCCGGCTCTTTCCCACAAGACGGCTTTTCCACAAGATAAGGATAGAACACATGGGATTCTTGAGCAATCTGTTCGGCAAGCAGAAGCGCACGTTGAAGGACCTGACCGTCGACGACCTGCGGCGCGAGCAGTTATCCCTGCAGAACGAGCAGCGGAAGATCGATTCGGAAACCGAACGACTCGAAAAAGACGAAACCCAACTCAAAAGCGAGTACGCCCAGGCCACCTCGACCTTGCAGAAACGGTCGATCGCCCGAAAGATCCAGGACCTCCGCACCCGCGGCACCGGCCTGGAAACCCGCATTTCCTACTGCCAGAAAATGCTCCGGTCGGTCAACGGCTTCTTGGTGATCAAGGAGAACATGGCCTTCTTCGAGCGGATGGGCGTCGCTTCGGCGCTGTCGGAGATGGACATGAGCGAAGTCGAGAGTTTCATCAACGAGGCGACGATCGAGGGAACGCTCCAGCAAGAGAAGCTGGCCTCGTTGTTACAGCACGTGACCGAGGGCGTCGAGCAGATCAGCGAGACGGCATCCGACGGTTCGCTCGATGATCTGATGGCCGAACTCGATAGTGAAGTCGAACTCGATAGTGAAGTGGCCGAATCGCCCGTCTGCCAGACGGAAACGGCCTCCGCCGAACCGCAACTCGACGGCGTCATGGACGAACTCGACGCGGCCATCGCCAAGGGCACCGAAGCCGCCCGACAGGCTCAAGCCGCGCCGAAGCAATCGCAACCGAATCCGCCCGAGCGGGAGGCCTGATGTCATGACCCCGGCTGAAGACGATTTCGGACGGCAACTGGTGGCCTTGATCGACGCGGGCAATGGTGCATTGGGACGCCACGATCGCGCCGCGGCGATTGTCAGTTACGCTCGGGCAAGCGAGTTGCTCTTCCAGCAGGCGGCCCGATCGAGCCAGCGCGAGGAGAAGTTGAACCTCGCCCGACGCGCCCGACAGCTTCTCGACTCCGTCCGCGCGCTGAAAGGCGAGCTACCGGAGACGGAGACGGCCGGTGGCGAGAAAGGCTCCGCGGAGAAGTCGTCGCCCGAGGGTCCGCGCCTGGAGACGGGCATCACGTTCGGCGACATCGCCGGGTTGGAGCAGGTCAAGGAGACGCTTCGGGTGCGGATGATTTATCCGGCCCGAAACCCCGAGAAACTGGCCCAATACGGCCTGGAGATGGGTGGCGGGATGCTGTTGTTTGGCCCTCCCGGCACGGGCAAGACGATGGTGGCCAAGGCGGTGGCCGGCGAAATGGCGCTGCCTTTCTTTTCGCTCAAGCCGTCGCAGGTGCTCAGCCAGTATTACGGTCAGAGCGAAGCGAAACTGGCCGAGATTTTCGACGAAGTGCGCAGCCACACCGAGGGGGCGGTCGTCTTCGTCGATGAGATCGACGCGATCGGCGCGTCGCGCAGCCGGGGCGACGCCAGCGAGCCGTCGCGCCGTCTGCTGAACCAACTACTGCAGGAACTCGACGGCGTGCATGGCCGGCCCAAGGGGCTGCTGTTTCTGGCGGCCACCAACGAGCCGTGGCTGCTGGACG
>JABMRP010000486.1 GCA_013202535.1 Planctomycetota bacterium | reverse complement strand
GGCGGTGCCATGGTCCGCGGCCCGGCCCACTTGGTCGACTTCATGGCCACCTTCGTCGACATCTCCGGGGCCGAGTATCCGGAGACGTTCGGCGGCCGGACGATTACGCCCATGCAGGGGCAGAGCCTGCTCCCGATTTTCCAGGGCAAGAAGATCGCCGAGCGACCCCCCATTTTCTGGCAATGGTCGCGCGGCAAGGCCGTGCGAAAAGGCAAGTGGAAACTTGTCTGTTTCGGCGGCGCCTGGGAACTTTACGACATGGACGTCGACCGAACGGAAACGAACGATCTGGCGGCCGGCCATCCGCGGGTGGTTGCCGACCTGTCCTCGCTGTGGGAGCAGTGGTACGCCGACTGTTACGGCGTCGCGGTACCGAAAAAGTAGGATTTGAGCGCATCTTGCGCGGGCGAGTCAAGCAAAGAAACATGGCGTCACTTTTTTCCTAGAGGAGATCAACGCATGCGTCATCCAAATCGTCGTGAGATGTTGAAGACTTCGGCGGCCCTGGGGGCCGGTGTTTGGTTGGGCACGGCGGCGAAAGTGAACGCCACCTCCGCGAATGAAAAGCTCAACGTCGCCTGTATCGGCGTCGGCGGCCAGGGCGGCGCGAACGTCAACGGTGTGGCGGGCGAGAACGTGGTTGCCGTCTGCGACGTGGACGAGCAACGGGCCGGTAAGAACCTCTCTCGCTTCCCCGGCGCCAAGCAATATACCGACTTTCGCAAGATGCTCGACGAAATGGACAAGCAGATCGACGCGGTGGTTGTCAGCACGCCCGATCACACGCATTTTCATCCCGCGCGCAAGGCGATGCTGATGGGCAAACATTGCTACTGCGAAAAGCCGCTGGCCCACAGTGCGTGGGAATGTCGTGAGTTGACCAACATCGCCAAGAAGATGAACGTGGCCACCCAGTTGGGAAACCAGCGTCACGCGTTTCCGGGAATGCGGCGCATTGTCGAAGCGGTTCGGTCGGGAATGATCGGTGAAATCAAAGACGTTTACTCCACGCTTTGGGGCAACCGCGGCATGCCGGCGGTACCGACCGAATTTCCGGAAGTACCGAAGACCCTCGATTGGAACCTTTGGATCGGCCCGGCGAAGATGCGTAAGTACAGCCCTGAATACTGTCCCTACAAATGGCGATTCTGGTGGGATTTCGGCACCGCGGAAACGGGCAACTGGGGCTGCCATATCCTCGACATTCCCTTCTGGGCACTCAAGCTTCGCCATCCGACGCGCGTCGATCTGGAGCAAGAGATCGCACCGGGCGACATCGACCCGCAACGAACTCCGCAGAGCATGCTCACGCGTCTCGACTTCCCGGCCGAGGGCGGACGCGGCCCCGTTCGGCTTCACTGGTGGTATGGCGGCGGCGACAAGATGAAGCAAATCAAGGAGAAACTCGGTGTCAAGGCCGGCGGCTTCACCGTGTTCGTCGGTGACAAAGGGGTCATCGCATCGAGCTTCGACAAACACACGGTCGAGATGTTCGATGGCTCGACGCCCAAGGCTCCGGAGGAGACGATTGCCAATTCGCCCGGCTTCCACAACGAATGGCTCACCGCATGTAAAGGCGGGCCCCGTTCGACATGCGACTTCGTCGATTACAGCGGCGCCCTGGCCGAGTCCGTCCTACTGGCCAACACGGCCTTCCGCGCCGGCGGCGGTTTCGACTGGGATGCGACCGCATTCAAAGCCACGGGCAACGCGAAAGCGGACGAATTCATCTATCCCGACTTCCGCGAAGGCTGGAAAGTCTGACCGGAGGCAAGGCGATTTCCGCGATTACGGAAACGACTGGAGATGGGCGTCCAAATTCGGCGCCCGTGGAGTCAAAACACTGAGCCGGCGTCGAATCCCCTGGAAAAGTCGGCTTTCACGCTCGCTCGCGGGATGAATCTCGGACGACGTTCGGGGTGTCATAACAGTAGCGGTCCGGACTCTCGGGATGTCGCTACTTGGTCCGGATTCCGAGAAAGCCATGACTCCGCCGTCGACGGGCAGTCGGGCATGCCGGCCAGGAGGTTGCGTGGTGAATAGGGGCAGAGATTTGATGTATAATAGGATCCTCTCGAACGCGAAAGCCCGCGGACAAATCGGAATTCAGGATTTGAGAAGAAGACAGACATGAGAACAGTGACCAGCAACTTCACCATCCCGCGATTATCGCGAATTCCTCGGGCTCCGCGGTTAAACGTTGCCGGTTCTAGTATCTCGCTCCGTTGGATTGGAGTAATCCTCGCGGCTGTCTTTCTCGGCATGACTTCGCTGGCCTTCGCCGAACGATCCCCCAATTTCGTCTTCATCCTCGCCGACGATCAGGGCTGGAACGCGCTTTCGACACCGATGGCCCCCGATGAACCAGGTTCGGGCAGCACCTACTACCAAACACCGAGACTGGCGAAATTGGCCGCCGATGGGATGCGATTCTCACAGGCCTACTCACCCGCGCCAACCTGTTCGCCCACGCGACACTCGATTCAGTTTGGACGCAGCCCGGCCAGCTTGAAGATCTTCGGAGCCGACGGCATCAAGGATTTTGACGCGGAAGATCGCGAATCGCTGGCCAATGTGCTCAAGAGCATCGATCCGGAGTATGTGTGCGCCCATCTTGGGAAGTGGCATATCGGCCGCTCACCGGACTCGCTGGGCTATGATGTTAGCGATGGCAGCACCAGTAATGGCGACGGAAACTCGAAGGATCCCGATGATCCGAAATTGATCTTTGATTTGAGTCGAAGAGGCAATGAATTCATGGAGAAACAGGTGCAAGCGGGCAAACCGTTC
Source organism: Planctomycetota bacterium (assembly GCA_013202535.1). GTDB lineage: Bacteria > Planctomycetota > Planctomycetia > Pirellulales > Thermoguttaceae > JABMRP01. The sequence goes on along the minus strand of JABMRP010000486.1, from coordinate 2,455 downwards.
TACCTCCAGATATCCCATTATGCGAACCATCTGAAGTACCAGGCACAACAGGACACCATCGAGGAATTCGAGACCGTGTACGCGGACAAGGCGACGCAATATCAAAACAGCCCACTCTGGGCGGCGATGAACAAGAATTTGGATACCGGAGTCGGCATGGTGCTGGATAGGATTGACGAACTGGGGATTGCCGACAACACCTACGTGATTTACACGGCCGACAACGGATATGAAGCCAAGAAGGATTTTGGCAAGCCCGTCCACCAGCGGGGCTTCTACAAGGCCTATCCACAGCGGAGTCACAAGTACCATGTCAGCGAAGGTGGAATTCGAGTTCCGTTCATTGTGCACGGTCCCGGAATCCCGGCCAACACACATTCGGCCGTTGCGGTGGTGGGTACCGATGTTTTTGCGACGGTGATGGACCTCGCGGGCGGCCTTGGCCGGATACCCGCAAGCTTGGAAGGCGCGAGCCTGCTGGCGCACATCAAGAGTGGCGGCCAAGAGCCGGTGCGCAGAAAGGACCCCTTTCTGGTGTTCAAGTATTCAAAGCCCAGAGTACCGCATGACGCGGCGATCGTGCGGGGAGACTACAAGCTCATCAAGGATATCGACACCGGAAGGATATTTCTCTTCAACTTGAAAACGGACATTGGAGAAAGCCGCAATCTTGCCGATGAAGAGCCCGAGTTGGCGGGGCGCATGGTTGGCGACATGACCGACTACTTCAAACGCTTCGGCTGGGATGAATCGCAAATCTCGTCGGAGGTGAACCGGAGATCCCGACGCGAGTCCGCCCCGGAGAAACCACGCAAACGCAGAACTTGACGAACTCAACCAACGTACTCTTCAAAGTGACTTGAAATGAACTCATTGAACACAATCGCCGCGTTCCCGCGCTTCTGCGCGAGTCTGTTTCTTTTCGCCGCGCTGGCTACATGTTCTCGCGCCGCCGAAAAGCCCAACATCGTCTTCATCTTCATCGACGACATGGGCTATGGCGATATCGGTCCGTTTGGCAACAAGGTGAATCAAACGCCGAATCTCGACCGCATGGCAGCGGAAGGATTGAAGCTGACGCAGTTCTATGTCGCCAACACGGCCTGTACCCCGTCGCGTTCCGCGCTGATGACGGGGTCCTACGCGCATCGAATCGGAATGGATGGCCGCGTCGTGTTTCCCGGGGAAACACGTGGCCTCCATCCCGACGAAATCACCATCGCGGAGATGCTCAAGGAGCAAGGCTACGCGACCGGCTGCTTCGGTAAATGGCACCTCGGCGATCAGCCGGAGTTTCTGCCACTGGCTCAAGGATTCGACGAGTACTTCGGCATTCCCTATTCCAATGACATGTGGCCGGGGAACCGTCGCGGGAATCCTGTCACAGGCGGCGGCCCGTACACGCCGCTGCCGGTCGTCCGGGGGAACGAAGCGGTTGCCTACGTGAGCGACGGCGCGGATCAGTCGCTGTTGTGCGAGGTGATGACGGACGAGGCCGTCAAGTTCATCAAAGCGCACCGGGAGGAACCGTTCTTCCTGTATCTCCCCCACGCCTATATCCACGGTCCGCGCCACGCGCGCCCCGAAATCCTCGCCAAGGCCGACGGGAACGTGACACGGGCGAACGTCGAAGAGATCGACACCAGCGTGGGGCGCATTCTGGACACGCTCCGCCAGTTGAAGCTCGAACGGAACACACTGGTAATCTTCACCTCGGACAACGGCGGGGCCGGAGGAAGCATGGGCCCGCTCCGCGGTAGCAAGGGTGGTCCAAAATACGAAGGGCACATGCGCGAACCGACCATCGCCTGGTGGCCGGGAACGATTCCCGCCGGGATCGAGACGGACCAGATCGTGGTCACCACCGACGTCCTTCCGTCCCTGGCTAGACTCACCGGCGCCAGCGTGCCGGATGATCGCACCATTGACGGCAAGGACGCGCTGGATGTGATCCTCGGCAAACCAGGGGCCAAGTCGCCGCATGAAATCCATTACTACGAGGTTGAGGGCATTCGTCGGGGCGACTGGAAACTCGTGCGTGTTGGGCGAGCGGGAAAGAAGACGTCCGAGCTTTACGACCTGAAATCCGACATCGGCGAAACAACCGATCTCGCCTCGCGACATCCCGACGTCGTCAAGGAACTCGAAGAACTGCTTGCCGCGCACGCCGAGCGGATCGCGGCCGACACCCGTCCCGCCGCTTTCGTCGAGGACGCCAAGCCCATCATCTCCGAGCCGGGCGAGTTGCCGCGTCTCCGCCAGTTTATGGGAATGCCCGACGTGCGGGCGGCCAGCGTGAACATCAACCCGGCGGTGGCAACCAATCCCCGATCCAAGGGCAGACCCACGGGTCGAATCGACGTCACTCCCGCCGCCTACACGCCCGCGACGGACGACATCCTCATCGCCGATTTCGAGGGCGAAGACTACGGCGACTGGACCACCGCCGGCACGG
>JABMRP010000485.1 GCA_013202535.1 Planctomycetota bacterium | reverse complement strand
GCACCGTGAAAAAGGGGGACAGGCACCTCGCGGCAACCGTTTTCCCGAGGATCCGACGTGTCTTGGGCTCGGAGCCAGTCCCCATTTTTCACTCCCATACGCGCCGGGCACAAGTGCCTGGGCTAAACTAAAATGGCACGCCCACTTGTTGCCGCAGTTGGTCCAACACGCGCATATTGCCCAGCGAATCGGCTTCGGTTACCGGCACGTCCACACCCTCGTGTACGGCCGCGGCCATGCCGTCGGCTTCCATGGCGTAGAGTCCGGCGGTCGCCTCGGCGCGAACCGTGTGCCGCGTGTCGCCCTGGCCGGTCACGAGGGTGAACGTATCGTCGCAGAACCACGGGCAGTCGATCTCGATATATCCGTCGGAGCCGCCGACGTAGGTCGTGCGATTGGCCTCGACGGTCATGCCACAGGTGAAGGCGGCCAGGGTCCGGCCGTCGAAATCGAGCGTGCCGGCCGCGTAATCATCGACGCCCGAAGGATGCAGATGGGCCGCCGCATGCACGGCCGTCGGTTCGCCGCCGGCCAGCGCCCTCGACAGGTTGATGCAATAGCAGCCGACGTCCATCATCGACCCGCCGGCCAGCCGGGGCTGAAAGCGGACGTCGGCCGGTTCCAGCCGGTTGAACGTGAAATGGGACCGGATCAGTTTCACGTCGCCGATCGCGCCGCCGCGAACCGTCTCGATCAGTCGCCCGATGGCCGGGTGGAAGCGGTACATGAAGGCCTCGACCAGCAGACGGCCGCGACGCCGGGCCGTGTCGAACATCTCCTCCGCTTCGGCCGTGTTGCCGGCGATCGGCTTCTCGCACAAGACGTGCTTGCCCTTATTCAACGCGCGAAGCGTCCACCGGTGGTGCAACGCGTTGGGCAGCGAGATGTAAACCGCGTCGACTTGCGGATCGGCCAGCACGGCGTCGTAGTCGCCGAACGTAAGTGCGCCGTACTGTTGGCCAAACTCCTCTGCCGACTCGACGCCGCGCGACCCGACGCTGGCCAACTTCCCCCGGGAAGCACCGCCGAGTTGCCCGGCAAACTTTCGCGCGATTCGCCCGGTCCCCAGGATTCCCCAATGCAACGGTTTGCTCATGACGGGCAGTCCTTATGTTGAACAACACATAACCCTCAGATCGTGACTCCCGTCGGCGCGCGACATCTCGTAGTAGATATACAGCCGGTCGTCGCGCCGCACGACGTTGAAATAGCGCAACGCCCGCTTGTCGGAAAGCGGTTGGTACAGCGGTGCGTTCAATGTCGTGCGGTGGAACGTACGCAGATCGGTCGCGTAGGCCAATCCGCAGCGTTCCTCGTAGTTTTCGCTGACGTCGGCCGAACCGTCGTACAGGCCCAGCCACGTATCGCCTTCGCGCCAGACGGTATTGATGCGCGCGGCGTACGCATCCCAAGCGCCGGGGGCCGGTGCCAGGATCGGACCTTGCCATTGCCAGTCGACGCCGTCGCCGCTGGTGGCCCATCCGGTGGCCGACTGGATCAGGCCCGTGTTGTAGGCGTCGTCCGTGCCGTGCATGTCGTCGGCCGTGTTCTCCGGCGCGGCCGCCACGGCGAAACTGACGATCATGTGCCGCAAGCCGTCGTGATCGAAAAGAAACGGGTCCTTCACTCCCTCGACACCCAAATCGGCCGCGGTCAAGATGGGGCGTACCGTCCTTAGGTCAAAATCCTCGGGCCGCTCCGCTTCGATCAGACTGATCAGCCATCGCCGGTCGCCCGGATCGACGTAGCTGACGTACATCCGCCACCCGGAGTCCGGCCGGTAGTCCATGGCACACCGCTCGATGCTGGTCGTATCGAGCAGGTCCTTGGTGCCCGACCAGATATCCTCAAAGGCGATCCCGTCGGTACTTTGCGCGATACGAATCTCGGCCCCCCGATCGGGCTCGACACCCCGCGGCCGCCGCAACCGGTAGACCAGATAGAACCGCTGGTGCGTCTCGCTATACATCACCCCCGGCGCCCCGGCCCAATACCCGGGCCCATCGCCCAACGGGCTGCACACGACCGTTCCCTCGTCGGGATTGAATTTCAAGTACGGAGCCAATTCAAACGGATCGATTTGCGCCATGGTACGCTACTTCCCTATTCCCACGAAACGGTCCACGCAACCCGCGGTTCATCATACCCGGCGGGGGTTGGGTCGGGCAAGTGGGCCGCTCATCTGTCCGGTTCGGACTTACGATAAGATTGTAGGGTGAGACAAGCGAAGCGCCGGCCCACCATCTTGCTTACCACAAAGACACCAAGGACACGAAGAAGACGAAGGGGGAGTCTGGGATTGGGGGCAAATCTCAAGCCAGAGCGAAGTGAGGCTGCGTGGTTTGGCGGGGCGACATCTTTATGGTATCCTTCCGACATGGCTGGCCCCTTGCGGATCGGGTCTGCTGGGGCTTTGTGTCGTGAGAGTATCACGGGGAGGTATCTGTCATGAGAAGACTTGTTGCCGTTGGCGTTGGCTTCGTGCTCCTGTTGGTCGCCGGCTGCGGATCGACGGCAGAGCCCCCTGCCACTGAATTGACCGAGGAAGAAAGAGACGCCGTTGCGTATATCCAGAGTGTTGCAGGAGAAAATAACATCGTGGTGTACGACGCGGACAATAAGGTCATCGCCGGCATCCCCTACTTTATCGACGTGCCCGATGGAACGCCAATACCCCGGTTCCGGAAGGAATCGGGAAAGGGGATTACCACGGAAGTCCGTTTGGGCGACGCGAAGCTCACCCCGGCCGTTCTTGCCCGCCTGAAATCGCTCAGAAACGTCGTCTGTCTGAGCCTCCCGGAGACGACATCCGACGCCGACTTGGTCCACGTTGCCAAGTGCGGCGGACTTCGCCATCTGGACTTGACCAACAGCCAGATCACCGATGCAGGACTTGCGCATCTGACGGGGTTGATGGACCTGCAGAGGTTAACGCTGGAGAAGACGGCCGTTACCGACGTCGGCTTAGTGCATCTGAAGAAGTTCAGCGGTCTGAGAAGGCTGAACTTGACCGAGACGCAGATTGGTGACGCGGGACTGGCACATCTGGAGAACTTGACGAATCTCGATACGCTACGACTGGACAGCACGCAGGTAACCGACGCCGGACTGTTCCATCTTCGGAACTTGACCAAGCTGGACTATCTCTTGCTCGACAATACGCGAATCAAGGGTCCTGGGCTGGAACATTTCGAAGAGTTCCGAAACCTGTGGTTCCTAAGCCTTGCTGGCTGCCCGCTGGCCGGTTCCGGATTGAAGCACCTCAACGGATTGACCAAGCTCCGGCACCTACACCTCGGCAACACCCAGGTGGATGACGAAGGATTGGCCCACCTGAAGGGACTGCCAGACCTTGATCGCTTGATCCTCTCAGGCACCAAAGTGACCGACGCCGGCCTAAGACACCTGCAAGCACTTCCCAAACTGACCGATCTGTGGGTCGGGAGAACACGGGTAACTGAGAAAGGAGCCCTTGACTTCCAGCGGGCATTACCCGGCCCGTGCGCCGTCAACAGGTAGTGAGATCAGATTCAGCAGAGGCAATCCTGTTCCCTTGCGCGGGCTCTGGCTCCATAACTTCTCTGGAGAAGCCGTCGGATGCCGCATTTCCCTCTTCCTTCCTTCTTTGTGGCCTTCGTGTCTTGGTGGTGCTGTAGTCTTCCTGTCGTCTGCCCTGATCGGATTTACCACCAAGACACCAAGGACACGAAGTTGTACGATGGCGCTGCGAAGTCGTCGTTGCATCTACCCAGGTTCCTTTCGACGGGCTGGAAGCCCATCGTACAACTCCACCACGATGCCGTCGATTTGTTGGTCGAGTTCTTCGACCGTTTCCGCGTCGCGCGTGTTTTGAATCCCTGCAACGAGTTCGACGAGTTGATCGTGGCGGCGGCGGTCGGCGGGGTGGGAGAAATCGATGGGGCGGATCGGTGTCCTCGCCAGCACGCGGCCGTTGATCTCCAGGCCGACGCCGCGACGCTTGGCGTGGTGCTCGTACCATTGCCAGAGGAGCCGGCTGTTGAGCAAGGCGGCGAAGTAATGCGGGTGCTCCCGGGTCGTCTCGAAGGGCACGAACACGTTGGTGCTGAACGGCACGTACACCGGACCCATCGCCGCGACGAACGACGGACGCCGGGCCATCTGCACCGAGATTACTTTGGCCGACTGCCAGAGCCGTTCGTCGCGAGGCCAGTGCAACTGCCACCACGCCCGGGTGCCGCGCCGCGTCTCCCGCCGGGCTTCCATCACGGGCTGGAATCGTTCGAGATGGGCTCGAAGCACGGGATACTCGTCGATGTCGGGACATGTCTGACCGGTTGAATAGATCAGCATCCGCGATGGTTGCGGGGCGATCTGGTAACGGCCCAGGTCGCAAAGGTCGTGATACGGGCGTAACAACTGCTGCTCGTGTGGGGGCAAGTGCAGTTGGGCCACTTCGTCCGGCGTCAGTGTAAACACACCTTCACCCGTGGTCCAACGGGCGGCGAACTTCCGATTCGTCTTGGCGTTGATCGTCGCCGGGTTCTCGGCGATGCCCTGGCGCACGATGCCCAGCGTTTCCAAGGCGGGCCATCGGGACAGCTTCTCCAGCAGCCGATCGGCCGGCGGCTCCAAGTCGAGCCGGCCGGCGCGGAACAACTGCTCCGCCGTCTTCCGATACGTCACGACCGGCGACTCGCCGCGAACGAACGGTTCGGCGTCGGTCCGGATGTCCGCCGGCGCACGCTTGATCGTCGTGAAACCGGCCGCCGGCGACTTGGCGAGGCGAAGAATCATGTGGCGACCCGACACGCCCGGGAAGATTCTGAGCTTCTCCAGCAGGAACAACTCCTCGATCCGGGCCGACTCGCGCAGCGCGGCGATCAGTCGCTCGGCGCCGCTGCCGGAGGACCAATAGGCGTTGACGATATAGGAAAGCGTGCCGCCGGCGCGCAACAGTTCCAGCCCGCGATGGACGAAGTAGTACCAGAGGTCCATTCGCGGCGCCCGATAACGCCGCCCAAATTCGGTCCGGGCGATACGATCGAGCACGTCCTTCCGGTCCAGCTCGCGCAGATAGGGAGGATTTCCCAGCACGACGTCGAACTGGCCTTCCCTGCCGGCCAATGGCTCGCCGGTCAACGCATCGCCGACCTGTACGTTTTCAGTTAGCATCTCCTCGCAGAAAAGCGGATCGCCCGGCGTCATCGCCTCCAGCCAAAGCGAGCGGCGAGCGACGGTCACCGCCCCGGCGTCACGGTCGACGCCATAAATGTGCTGACGAAGAATCCGTAATCGTTCGTCGGGTGTCAATTGCCAGCGGCCGTCGGAATCGTGGCGAAGCACGTCGGGCCGGTCCGCGACATCTCCGGTGAGATACTCCCGCCGGTACGCGCGGAGCAGATAGCGATACGCGCCGATCAAGAACGCCCCGCAACCGCAGGCCGGGTCGAGAATCTTCGGCCGTTCCTCGATCCGCCCGTCCAAACACCCGCCGACGATATAGTCGACAACGTACTCGGGCGTGTAATAGATGCCGCGGGCGCGACGGGCCTGTTGATCGAGTTCGACGCGCACGTCACCCGACCCGAGGCGTTGAATCCGCCATCGCAGCAGACGATCGTGTATATCTCCCAGTATCCCGGTCGACGGCGGATGCTTCGGCGCGTGCTGGTCGAGCCGGTCGATTCGCCGGACCAGTTCCTCCGCTTTGATGGGAAGCCCGGATGCGGCACGATCGAATACCTCGGCGGTTGCCATGCCGCGGCGACGACAAAGCCAGAGAAACGCCGCCAAGTCGATAACCCGGCGGACTTCGTTTTCCAATTCCCCACCGGACAAATCGTCACACCGGCCGGCGATTTGCTCGGCGATGTCCGGGACCCAGCGGTCGATCTCGCGTAGCATCTTCTTGGCAGCCCGTTGGAAAGGTAACACCACATGAAAACGGGCTATTACCCGAGTTG
>JABMRP010000484.1 GCA_013202535.1 Planctomycetota bacterium | reverse complement strand
GCGGCCGGCATTCTCGGCATCGAACGGTCCACCCTGGACCGCAAGATCCGCCGCTACGAACTCGGCAGCAAACCCCGACCGGGAAAAGGCGGCTGAGAAGGTGTTTTTCCGTAGCCCGATTCGCAAGAATTCGGGGCCCAAGGTGGACAGTCACCGATTTCCCGTCACAATACCGGTGACGATCCCCCTCTTCACAAGCACGGAAACCAGATCGATTGTTTAGCCCGGGCAGCCGTATCCAAATTCAGAGTTTCCGGGAGTAGATCACGCGGACCCACCGACTACCGAATTCAATGTCGCTCTTGAGCCTGTTCCGACGCCCGCGCGTCTTCTCGTTGCGCGTCGAATTCGTAGCTCTCGGCAACACAACGCAGTGAAGCGGCCGTTCTTGGCCAGTCCATGTCGCAAAGTTCGGCCCATCTTCGGTATTTCGCGGCTTCTTTTCGTTCGAGGTCGCCGCCAGCGAGCGGTGATCTGCAGATGACGCCGCGACTGTTCATGACGCCGATTTGAAAGCCGTGGTCCAACTCGTCACTATCCGTTTCTTCAATGGCGTCACAGATTTCTTCGCATGGCCACATGGTGTCCCTGTCTTCCGGCTGTGGCCAGCTTGCCAGCATTTCGCCGATCTTCGAGTCAGCGATCTCAAGGTGCCCGGACTCGCGGCATAGGGAACGGGCGGATTCGAGCCACTCCAGCAATTGCTTTTCCTCGACCGAGCCATCCGATTGAGTTCCGGGTACTCGCTTCCAGTTCATCAGGAGACGATACCCGTGGCTTGCCTTCTTCCGTTGCTCCTCGGTCGATTCCGTGTCGGACTCCTGCTCGTTGTTCGAGCGGAATATGAGAGCGATCAACTGTGCGAAGAACCCGGGATCGTCGCTAAGGCAATAAATCAAAGTCTTGGGCAGGGCGCCGAATCCGTCGAGCAGGTCCAGGTATTCCCATTCCAACTGTCCAAGTTGTCGCGTTGGCTCATCGTTATTGAATTGGATTGTTTCCTGAAGCCAGCCAAAAAGTCCCTGAATTGTGCTGAGCGTATCGTCACGCAGTCTCGTTTCAGTGTTGGACTGTCTCCACTCTAGGTATGCAGTCAGGGCGTCCATGACTATCGACGGTGACACGGTGACTTCGCCGAAAGTAACACTCTTCAGAAGGGCGATGGCGGTTTCGGGGCGATCTGCTTTCATCAATTCCTGACAGGCGAATTCGAGCTGTTCCCGGTCGAGGCGATATCCACTGTGGGCTGGGACGGTCTTCCAGTATTCTCTGAACACGTCCTCGCTCAGGCTTTCCGCAAAGTTCCATGCTGGAGGTTGAGGATTAGGGCTTGCCTGCGACAAGAGGACTGCGGCGTCTCTCGGACTCCACTGGTCCAAAGAAAGTGTACGGATCCAATCCCAGCCAGCAAGAACTATGCGAACTCCCGCATAGTTCGTTGCGAGCGATTGATGGTTGGCGTCAGAGCTTCTCAAAAGGCCAGGCAGAACCCGGTCGTCCGGGGCGGATTCGGTTTGCGCGAGCGTTGCTCCAACCTGACCGGGTGACTCGGCAATGTCGGCGAGCTTCAGAACACCGTCAAATCCCTGATGGTCAATGATCTCGCTCAGCGCATCCGCGCGGAGTCGGCCGACTTCCGCCTCCATTCCATCGTGGTCCCCCCGAAAACCTTCCAGCTCAACCCATGGTTCAAACAGCCAGGCGTGTCGCTCACATATTCCATCGGGGAGCAATGTCGGCAATGCCTGTTCCAGTGCGTCGACCGAATCGGCTGGAAGCGACCATTGGGCGCCCGCGTAATCCCGATGACGCTGAATGGTCTTGCGAAGATGCTCCGCGAGACGTCGACGTTCTTCCGGGTCAATCTCATCCACCGGGAAGTTCCGCAACCGGTCGATGAGTTGGTTGCGATGGGGCTCGGGAACCACCTGCAATTCATCGAGCACCTTGGACCATCGCGTTGGATCGTTGCCCACCAGTTCGACGATCAGCCCAGCCGCCGCATTCACCTGTCTCCAGTAATCCGCGCCGGACGCTCCTTCCTGCCAGTCAGATACCCAGTCACGCCAAATGGGTCGATGCGTTGGCGTGGAGGTGGAATGGATCCGCGGCAGCATGGCAAACAGCACCTTCCAGGCGACTGTCGGCGTGCGATCGGCCAGCGATTTCAGAGCAGCTATGCGCTTGTCGACTCCGGCAGCCGTCTGCGGATACCAGCTCAGAAGTATTTCGCCCAAGCTGCCAGCGGGCCGATTTCCCGACTTCTGGCCGCTATCCACTTCTTCAAGCCTGGCGAGAATGGTGCAGGCCTTTGGGAGCAGCTTGGGGGACCATGCCAGTGCTTCGAGCGCCCGTAGCAGGCCGGCATGGTTACAGCGTGAAAACAAGGGATGATCTTCTCCGTCGTCAGCAAGCACCTTCGTCAACTCAGAGCGGTTCTTCTTCCTCAGATCGGCGCTGATCGCGGCCAAAAACGTGTCGGGTGCGGCTTCGGCGAGCAAGGGAAGCAGATTGCCGAGAGTTGCCCATCTCAGCCACGAGGCTCTCTGGAGTGTGGTGCGGACGATCCTATTTGCCCGGTCTCGCGTGCCGGGCCGTTTCGCGACTGGCCCAAAGCCAGAGCCGAGAATCGCCGTGGTCTCACTGATGCCGCGTCGGAGAAGGTCGCTCGGCTTCAACGTTCCCTTGAAGGAAGCCTTAATGCGTTCATCCGCCGACAGGCTGAGTGATTCGTTTTGCTGGCTTAGGACCTCAATCGCGATCGTCTCGAATGAACTTAGCAGGTCATCGGTGACGTGCGCTCCCACCAACCACCACGAGTCTTCTGGCGAGACCAATCGCCATCGACTTTCGATGCGAGTCAACGGCCCATCCTTGACCAGTGTAAACCGATTCGCGACGTTCTGAAGTTCGCCGTACGGTCGGCCCGACAAGCGAGAAAGCACGGTGCGGTCCGCTTCACTCGCATCGTCCCACGCTCCGATCAGGAGTATCGGCATGAAGTCGGCCAGTTCGGGGTCGGAGCACCACTCTGGCAATTGCGGGCTGGGAATCGTCGATAGACTACGTTTCAATACCGAGAGATTTCCGCCTGCGGCACGCGCGGCTTTGTCGGCATCTTTCCGCTCGAAACCTGATTTGCAGAGGGCCTTTTCGAGGTCGTATCGCGACGGCCGCGGAAGCATGACCGGTTGTAGTCGGTGATTGGAGAACTGCGTAGCCGCGATCAGGATTCGATGACCGTGGCCGACCGCGGCGTTCAACTCCTCCGCGGTCAGAGACAGCGACGGGGTCGGCAGCAGATTCAACGGGCCAGTCGCCCGTGATAGACCGTCCCATTGTGCTCGATCCCTGACGACGACGGTTCGATTCTGGGCTCGAACCCGATCGTCCTCATTCATCGCGAATTCCGTGTCACCAGACTTGACCGTAACCAGATAAGCCGCAGCGAAATCCAGGGCTTCAATAGGTGACCGGCACTCGATCGGCATCACGCCGGGTGTGCCGAGAAGAAATGCTCGCAACTCTTTCGCGGTCTTCTCTCGCGACACGAGGAACACATCCGGCTTCAATCGCGGACTGGTCAATCGAGACAGCCGCTCCCAGTGGTCACTGATTGAAATGACTCCGCCAGGACAAAGCCCGAGCCGCTCGGCAATCCAGGCATCAACGCCTGGCGCGACTTCCAGCCATGCTTCGAGGTCGCTTGAGTCGTAGACTTCGACACTCTTCCATTTGCCAAGTTTTCGTTTCTCGTCCCGCCATTCTTGTTTCTTGTCCCATTTGCATGAAGTGACGAAGACGAATGTTACCTCGGAAGGTGGAAGCCCCAGCGGTCCTTTTTTGCGGTTCTTGTAATCTCGATTTGCCTTGGCTGTCGGGTTCTGCTGGACGCTTATCTCCCAACCGCTGATGCCGGCAGGGACAAAGGGTGACTTGGTTGGTGCCTCAACGACCCCGTCCCAACCGTGGCGCTGAACGCCTTCCCCGCCCGGCATCTCGATGGACGTGGCTGGTTCTGTTGATGCATAAATGAGTTTGCGGATAAGCGTGGGAAGCCCCGCCTGAGCGTCGCGAGTCGGCGACCATTGCTCAAGATCTCGTGCCTTGACCCATGAATCGTGAAGCCGCCTGCCCAGCCGTCGGAACATCTCTTCGACGTCGGCGGCTCGCTCGTCGGACACGGCAGAAGGAAGTTTTCCTCGCGCGATTGCCGCGTGTCGCATCAGCGCCTTCCAATCCTCCGAATCCGGTTGCAGTTGGAGGGCGTCCGCATAGGCCTGGAGCAGGTCCGGCGATTCCGGAGGCTTCTTGAGACCGCGCTCCAGCCGACTCATATTCCCCTTGTCGAATCCGTTTTGACGGCAGAATTCGCTTAGATTCAGACCGAGCGCAGTTCTGCGGTTTCGAAAAAACAGGCCGAATTCATCTTCTGCCGTGGGCATGACCGCACCTTTCGTTGTACTAAGTATACAACGAAATGGCTCCTAGTCAAGAGTTGTTCTTTCTGTACAACGACATTGCGGAGGTTGGCTTCATAATGTATGATTATTCGAGTATTCTGGCAAACGAACCCAACCATATGCCAGTTCCGTTGAATTGGCGGAAAGTCGTTTCTTGGAAATTAACGAGATACCGACTGCAATGCCTAGAGGCCTTTCAGAGCTTGAAGCCAGAACCATGGCGATGGTTCAGAACCGGCAAATCCAGCAGATTCGGACCGGCGATCTGGTTCGCCTGCTGGGCATAACGGCCGAACAAGAGCGTAAGGCTCTGAGCAGGATGGCCCGGAGCGGGCTCGCGGTCCGCGTGCGCCGCGGCCTCTACCTGTTCCCAGCGGTGCTGCCGCTTGGTGGTCGATGGAGTCCCGGAGAGGCACTGGCCCTGACGACGCTAATACAGGATCGGGATGGGCAGTTTCAGATCTGCGGCCCGAATGCGTTTCATCGGTATGGATGGGATGAACAGGTCCCGAACCGAATCTACGCCTATAACAACCGCATCAGTGGAGATCGCTCGGTCGGGAAAGTCGAGTTGACGCTGATCCGTGTCACGGACAATCGGCTGGGTGACACAGAAGTTGTCACGAGTCCGGATAAGATCGACCTGATCTACTCTTCCAGAGCCCGCAGCCTCGTCGACGCTGTCCACGACTGGTCCCGGTTCAACTCACTTCCCCGCGCGTTCGGCTGGATTCGGAACGACTTGGCGGAGTCCAGGATCAGCACAGTGGATCTCGTGGATGCCGCATTGAATTTCGGTAACCAAGGAGCACTTCGCCGGATTGGCTACCTTCTTGCGGAACTGCCCAAGCGGCAAAAGAATCTGGCCCGGCTTATCCCGGTCCGACTCATCATGCGCCTTGAAAAGGCCTTGCGCTCCTCCTCTTCGACAATTCCGTGGATTCCAACGATCGCGAAACGTGGTCAGGTCAATAAACGATGGGGACTGGTCGTCAATGGGACAATTCCTTCAGCTACATGAGACTCCCACTGCCTTTCGCCAGGCATTGAGCTTCACCGAAGCCGAATCCGGCTTCGCGCAACGATTGATCGAAAAGGATTACTACTGCTCGCTGATCCTCGCGGATTTCGAGCCCCTCTTCGCTAACGGCCTCGTCTTCAAAGGTGGCACGAGCCTGAGCAAAGTTCACGCTGACTTCTATCGCCTGAGCGAAGATCTCGACTTTGCGATATCGATCGCGACTACTGCTCGCAAGTCGGATCGACGTCGAGCTGTCGCCCCTATCAAACAGCATCTTGAGCAAATCACCGACCGGCTGACGACGGTCAGCGCGTGTGACCCACTGAAAGGACATGACACAAGTCGTCAGTACAACGCAGTTCTCCAGTACGAGTCTGCAGTCACGGGAGAGAACGAAACGGTGAAAGTACAGGTGTCCGTTCGAGAGCCCATCCTGGAAGCGACGGTTTCCCGCGCCGGACGCACACTGCTACGCCATCCGGTGCCGGGAGAAGCGCCAGACGCGAAACTTTCGCTTCGCGTCCTGTCATTGCGCGAAACGTACGCCGAGAAAGTCAGGGCAGCGTTGACACGAAATCCACCAGCAATCAGAGACATCTTCGACATCGGCGACGCTGTCCGTGCAGAGCGTCTCGATCTCTTTGAGCCAAGATTCCTCAGTCTGGTCCGACAGAAACTCGCTGTGCCGGGAAACGTAGCGATCAACACCAGCCCAACACGTAGAAAATCAGTTGAGGATCAGTTGGAAACGCACCTCAAGCCCGTACTGCGGAGCTCCGATTACGCAGCATTCGACATCGAGCGCGCTTTCGCAGAGGTTGAGAAACTTGCCGCCATGATTTGAGGGGATTAACTGCGCTGATTGCCCGACAACGCTTGACCAGCGACTCGAACCGCAAAACCCCAGCGGTTTGGCCGACGTACTCAGATCAGAGTATAGGAAACTCGGCCATTCGGCGCATCTCCAAAGCGCGCGTCGGTCACATCGACCGGTGCATCTAAGCTGCACAGGCGGGCCAAGTCAGAATACGTTCCCCTCCCCAGACTCTGCAACGTAAACCTGTAATGCGTATGAGGTTGGCATTCAGGGCCCAATCATGCCATCCGATGAATCAACGTGCCGAGATCGGGTGAAAGGAGAGAGATTGGCGACAACACTTCCCGTTTCCGCCCCACCCGGACAGCCGGGCG
>JABMRP010000483.1 GCA_013202535.1 Planctomycetota bacterium | reverse complement strand
TGATGATGGACATGCACCGTTGCATCGGCTGCCGCTATTGCATGGCCGCCTGTCCGTACGGCGCCCGAAGCTTCAACTGGATCGATCCCCGCCCGAAAGTCGCCGGCGGCGATGAGTCGCGGTGGGCCAAGTATCCCACCCGAACCAAGGGCGTGGTGGAGAAATGCACCTTCTGCGCCGAGAAAATTCGCGCCGCGGAAATTGCCGGAGAGACTCCCGTGCCCGCGTGCGTGGCCGCTGCCAATAATGTGGAAGGCGGAGAAGGGGCGCTGATCTTCGGAAACCTGAACGACGCCGAATTCCTGAAGATGCTCCAAAGCAAGCACACGATTTGCCGCAGAGTGGGTCTCGGGACCCAACCCAATGTTTATTACGTCGTGTAAGGCCCCCGGAAAAGACAACGGGTACACCAAGAGGGTGACGTTATGCTGGACAACGCAATAAGTGGGGGCAAACGATACTGGATGCTCCTGGGATTCTGGGGGTTGTTGCTCGCCGTCGGTCTGTGTGCCTACGGCGTCCAACTCGTCAAGGGCCTGGGGGTCACCGGCATGAGCCAGGACGTCTCCTGGGGACTCTATATCTCGCAGTTCACGTTCCTGGTCGGCGTCGCCGCTTCGGCGGTGATGGTCGTTCTGCCATATTACCTTCACAACTACAAAGCCTTCGGCAAGATGGTCGTGCTCGGTGAGTTCCTGGCCGTCTCCGCCGTGTTGATGTGTATGCTCTTCATCTTCGTCGATCTGGGCCAACCCTATCGGGTGATGAACGTATTGCTGCATCCCGCGCTCAAGTCGGTCATGTTCTGGGATATGCTCGCGCTCTCGGGCTACCTCGGGCTGAATCTGGTGATCGGGGTCGTGGCTCTGGAGGCCGAGCGTAAGGGAGTGCCCGCCCCGAAGTGGGTCAAGCCGCTGATCTATCTGTCCATCCCCTGGGCGGTCAGTATCCACACGGTCACGGCCTTTCTTTACTCGGGCCTGCAAGCCCGGCCGTTCTGGATGACGGCCATCCTCGCCCCCCGGTTCCTGGCCTCGGCGTTTGCTTCCGGTCCCAGTCTGTTGATCTTGCTGGCCTTGATCCTGCGAAAATGTACCAAGTTCGATGCCGGCAAGGAGGCGATCCAGAAGCTCGCCACGATCGTCGCTTATGCCATGGCGATTAACATCTTCTTCGTGCTGGTGGAAGTGTTCACCGCCGTTTACAGCGACATGCCGCACCATGTCCATTCGTTTCAGTACCTTTTCCTCGGCCTGCACGAAGGGGCCGAGCACTATACGGGCCTGATGGGCTGGATGTGGGCTTGCGAATTACTCAGCCTCTTGTGCGTGGTGCTCTTGCTCTTCCCCAAGGTGCGAGCCAAGGAGAATATCCTGGCGGTGCTCTGCGTGGGAGTGATCGCGGCAATCTGGATCGAGAAGGGCATGGCCATGATCGTTACGGGATTCATCCCCGCCCCCCTGGGGAATATCACCGAATACACGCCTACCCTGATCGAGATCGGCGTGACGGCGGGCGTTTACGCCATCGGCTTCCTCGTCTTGACCGTGCTCTACAAGATCGTGCTGAGCGTTCGCGAGGAGTTGGAGGTAACGTAAGGGGGAGAAGGAATACCCGCGGAAACGCCGAGTCGTTCTCGGCGACTGGAATATCGAGACCATTGACAATGTGACGGCGATGTGGTAGCAATGTCGCCTGGAGGAATGTTCCCTCCTGGGCATCTCCATCCCCCTGGGTAGACACCGACTCGGTGGCCGGGGCGGCAGGGAATGATGCGTGGCGGGACGGAGCCATAATCTTAGCGAAAACAGACAAAGTTACGGCAACATTTCAAGCCGAAAGGAGGCGAGTATGGCAGATTCAGGCAAGAACGGTACTCCGTTATTGGACGAATTGGAGAAGGGGCCTTGGCCCAGCTTCGTCACGGAAATCAAGTCCATGGCGAAAACCAACAAGGCGTGTCAGGACCTTCTCGGACAGCTTGAGAAGTCCTACCGGGACAAACGAGGCTACTGGAAACACGGCGGAATCGTCGGTGTGATGGGATACGGGGGGGGCGTCATCGGACGCTACTCGTTCCTGGCGAAGGAGTTTCCCAACGTCGCCCATTTTCACACGCTTCGAATCAACCAGCCGATGGGCTGGTTCTACACTTCCGAGTCGCTTCGCATTCTCTGCGATATCTGGGAGAGACGCGGCTCCGGCCTGACCAACATGCACGGGTCGACCGGCGACATCGTCTTCCTGGGTACGGTCACCGATGAGCTGGAACCGATCTTCAAAGAACTCACGGATAACGACTTCGATCTCGGTGGTTCCGGTTCCGACTTGCGTACCCCGAGTTGCTGCGTGGGACCGGCCCGATGCGAATGGGCCTGCTACGACACGCTGCACCTGACGCAGGAACTGACGATGCACTTCCAGGACGAATTGCATCGGCCGGCTTTCCCGTACAAGTTCAAAATCAAGAGCGCCGGTTGCCCCAACGACTGCGTCGCTTCGATAGCCCGGTCCGACATGTCGATCATCGGTACCTGGCGGGACGACATCCGCATCGATCAGGCCGAGGTCAAAGCGGCTGCCGACGGCGGCATGAACATCGAGCGGGACATCTGCGGCAACTGCCCCACCAAGTGTATGGAATGGGACGGTAGCCAGTTGACCATCGACAACAGCAACTGCGTAAAGTGCATGCACTGTATCAACGCCATGCCCAAGGCGCTGCGGCCCGGCACCGACACCGGTGCCACCATCCTCCTCGGCTCCAAAGCGCCGATCGTCGAGGGGGCGTTGCTCTCCTCGGTCCTGGTACCCTTTTTCAAGCTCGAGCCGCCCTATGACGACCTCAAGGACCTCCTGGAGCGAATCTGGGAGTTCTGGGGTGAACACGGCAAGGCACGAGAGCGCACCGGCGAACTCATGCAGCGCGTCGGGCTCGGCAACTTCCTCGAAGCCATCGAGGTCGAGCCGATTCCGGAAATGATCGCCCATCCCCGTGAGAACCCCTACGTCTTCTACGAGGATTATTACGAAGAAGGGGACGAAGAGGACGAGGACGAGGACGAATAGGCCCGGCCGGACCCCGCGGTCTGGTTCATGCATTTCAGTACAACTGCTTACTTGGGAGATAATCGATGGAAATAAATCGGAAGACGGATATCGGGCCTCCGAACTATGAAAGGTTCCTGCCCCCCGTCATTAAGGCAAACTACGGAAAATGGAAGTACCACGAGGTACTCAAGCCGGGTGTGATGGTCCACGTGGGTGAGTCGGGCGACAAGCTCTTCACCGTCCGGGCCGCGTCGCCCCGACTCCTCAGTATCGTAACGTTGCGCGCCTTCGCCGACCTGGCCGACAAATACTGCGGCGGCCATCTGCGCTTTACCAGCCGCAACAACGTCGAGTTCCTGATGACCGATTCGGCCAACACCGATCCGCTGATCGCCGACCTCAAGGCGATGGGCTACCCGGTGGGCGGGATCGGCAACTCGATCTCCAACGTCGTTCACACCCAGGGTTGGGTCCACTGCCACTCGGCGGCGACCGACGCGTCGGGCGTGGTCAAGTCGGTGATGGACGACTTGAGC
>JABMRP010000482.1 GCA_013202535.1 Planctomycetota bacterium | reverse complement strand
GATTGCCACGCGCCGGCGCTCGCCGCCGGAAAGCTGACGGACCGGCATGTCGTCGGGCGGCAACACGAGGGCGTCGGAAGCGATGTCCATGAGACGGTCCAACTCCCAGCCGCCGGAGGCGTCGATCGTCTCCTGGAGCCGGCCCATCTCGTCCATCAGCTTGTCGAAATCGTCACCCTCCTGGGGGTCGGCCATGCGCTGGGAAATCTCATTGAACCGATCCACCGGGTCCTGGATCGGCTTGACCGCCATGCGCAGGTGCTCGCGGACCGTCTTGTCCAGGTCCATCAGCGGCTCCTGGGCGACGTAACGAGCCCGCATCCCCTTGGCAAGGGAGGCGGTGCCGTCGATGTCCGTGTCCAAACCGGCCATGATCTTCAGCAGCGTGGACTTGCCGGCCCCGTTCTCGCCGACCACGCCGATCTTGGCGCCGTAGTAGAACGACAGACTAATGTCCCGCAGCACGACCTTCTCGCCGAAGGCCTTGCTCACGTCCTGCATTTCAAAGATAAACTGTGGAGCCATGCAAGAAAGCGTACCGCAGGTCGAGCGCGTTGACTAGGGGGCTAGCTAAACGGCTACTGTCCGTGATCGATCCAATCGCGGATGTTCGCCTGCTCGCGCTCTTCTTCGATGCGGCGTTTCGCGGTAAAACGCTCGTAAAGTTGCCGATCCTTCGCCGACCAGAGGTTCGCCTCCGTATAATCGCCGCAGTAGGGGACCGCCAGGTCGATCCAGCAGGCGAGCTTGTCCGTTTCCTCCGGCGACAGCTTCACCTTCTCGTGGCCCGCTTCCAAGAGCTTCATTAGCTTGCTCGTGCCGGCGCCGCGGTGATAGGGCGGCAACATGCCGGGGCCCGACATGCTGTCCATCCAATTGACCATCGGGTGATCGTGGGTCCCGTTGGTGCCCCGGGTGTGGGTCAGCGCCAGATACGAGCGGCTGAGCACCCGGCGCATACTGTCGACGGGAACCGGGTCGCCGGAAAGATCATACGGCACATCGTCGGTGCCGTCGTGACACTCGACGCAATGGCGATCCAAGATCGGTTGGATTTCCTTGGCGAAACTGAACCCACGCGTCGGGCCGTAAAACGGGGCCAGTTGTTCCGGGCCGGTTTGCATGGCCGCCGACATGCCGCGGGTTGCCCGGGGCGTGCTGTTCTTATGGGCGTGGCAACCGACGCAGGCCTGATGTTCGCCCGGCATCAGCGTGGCCCAACTTCGCATCGTCTGCACGACGTGGTTCTTTTCGTCCAACGCCTGAAAATAGACGGGCGTTCGCACGGGCGCCTCGAACCATGCCGAGCCGTCGTCATGCACGGTGGCCGTGCCGAGTACTTCCTTCACGTCCCACGAGGCGTTGCCCACGGCAATGGGGGTCGAGACGTTGGAACTTCCGCCGGGGCCTTTCTGGCTGGTGCGTCCGATGCCCGCGGCCCGATATCGCAGCGCGACGACCCGTAACCGCTTGACGGTGCCACGAGCGATACCCTCCAGAGCGGCTCCTTCGTAAACGTCCTGCACATAGAACGTGCCCTTCTCTTGCCGATAATCGACCGTGCTGGGTCGCAAGTGGGGTGTTTCCCGTGGGGCCAGCGGCACGATCTGCCGGCAGCCGATCCCCTCGCCCGACTGCCGGCCTTCGACCAGCAGTTCGCGACGTCCGTCGGTGTCGATGAGGTAGATGTTGAACCGCCCCAGCTTCCCCTCGGGCGTGGGCAGCGCCAGGGTGACCAGGAACCGCTGCTCGTCCAGCGGATAGGGATACTGAAACTGATTTCCGCCTTGGGCATACTTGTCGATGCGGATCGGTTCGGTCGGCCGGACCGGGGCGATCAGTTGCACGCCGCGGCCCTCCTGGCGTCCCGCGGCCGGATCGATTACCGCCAGCTTGCCGTGCGCCGGCATGTGATGGCCGGTCACAATCGCCACCGCCTTGTGTACGCCCGGGATCTTGCGGGTGTGGATCACATTGGTGGGAAACCACGAGCTGCCGCCGTAAAACTCGCGCTGGTTGGTGCCGTCGGCGTTCATCTGGAACACGGGCTGCGTGTAGATCTGCGCCCGATCGTTGTAGTCCCAACGCGTGTAGAGCACGCGTCCGTCGTCGGTCACCGTGGGAAAGATCGTATGCACCTGATCGAACCCGACCCGCCGCATGAAACGCCCCCGGGTGTCCATCAGATAGAGGTTGCTCACCTCGGTCCAGTTGCAGTCGACCGTCTGCACGCACCGGGTCGAACTGAAGAGGATATTGCCGTCGGGCAGGTAAACGCCCTCGTAATCGGCCAGTCCCAGACCGTCGGTCAATTGTCGCACGTTGCCGCCGTCGGCGTCCATTTCGTACTGGTGAAAATCGTCCTGCCGGTCCGACTTCTTCCAGGCGAAGAGAATGCGCCGGCCGTCGTACGATACGTCGGCATTGCGCAACACGCCCCCCGGGTCGTCCAGCAGGGTGCGAACCGTGCCGTAAGAGCCGTCCATCACCAGCACTTCGATCGACGAGCCGGGCAGGAAAATGCGACTACCCTGGGCGTCGGAAAGCCCTTCGGTATACTTCCACGTATTTTTGATATGGCGGCGCTGGTCGAACACGAACCGTGTCCACCGGGCCAAGAGCGGCTGTAAGCGCCGCGTTCGGCGAAATTCGCACCCGGTCGTGTAGATCGCCTTCCAACGCGGATCGTCGCCGGGAATCGAAGCATCGACCAGCCGGTCCATCTCCCCTCGCAGCCACTTGCCGTCACCCCCGATTTCCTGCAGCACGCGAGCCGTCATCCGCTGCTCGACGATCGCATCGGTCCGGCTGACGAAACAGGCCAAGTCCTTCAGCACGGGCGCATCGGGCCGGGACTCGCGCGCCGGGAGGTGTTTGTCGCGCCACTGCTGCTTCTGCCTCTCCAAGGCCTCGGGCAGCGCGACGCTCATGTAGTCCTGGAGCATCCAATCGCGGACGACGCCCTCGCGCGTGGCGGCCTGGCGAGGCTCGGCCTTCGGTTCCGCCGCCGCGATACGCCCGGAGCACATTGCCGAGAGCAGCGCGAGAACTCCCGTTACGCAGATCGACCGTGGCATGAGATTCATTCCCTTTCGACATTGGATCGGACACAACAATCCTAGTCTGTGCCACTGCTTGCCTGCAAGCGGTGCGCGACCGGTATCCGCCGTCGGTGGAAGTCGGCCCCCAGCCGCAATCCGTGACACGATCCGCGCCGCCGCCGTCGCGTCGGTCCTCAAGCCGGCCATGGAGAGTGCTTGAGGCGCATTTGAGGGCGCTGTTGAGGCCCGGGGATGGGCACGGTATGATTTAGGGGCCCGTTGAAATAGTAACCCGAAGCGTGAGCGAGGAAGTTCGAGGTCGGATTTCTCGCAATTCCAGTCCCTCGCTTACGCTTCGGGTTATGATTCATGCCTTAGGAGGTACCCTGCCATGAAGCTGATCATTGCGATCATTCAGCCCCACCGGCTCGAAGCGGTCAAA
Organism: Planctomycetota bacterium; assembly: GCA_013202535.1. Classification (GTDB taxonomy): domain Bacteria; phylum Planctomycetota; class Planctomycetia; order Pirellulales; family Thermoguttaceae; genus JABMRP01. The sequence continues at coordinate 3,611 of JABMRP010000482.1, read as the reverse complement.
GCCGCGCTGACGGAAGTCGAAGTATTTCGGATGACGGTGATGGACGTGCAGGGATTCGGCCGGCAGAAAGGCCACACCGAGGTCTATCGGGGCCACGAATTCACCATCAACCTGCGGCGCAAGGTGCAGTTGCAGATCGCCGTGAACGACGAATTTGTCGAACCGACCATCGCGGCGATCGTCGAGGGCGGGCGAACCGGTGCCGAGGGCGAGATTGGCGACGGCAAGATTTTCATCGTGCCCATGGACGATTGCATCCGCATTCGCACCGGCGAACGGGGCCGCGAGGCAATCTAAGGGAATGGCCAACGGCTATTCCCCAGTCCCTACTCCCCAGTCCCTACTCCCCCTCTTCCTCGGTAAACGGGCTGCTCGTGTTGGGCATGTACTGACAGAGGACGATGCCGCCGAAATAGAGGACCGTCAGCGGAACGGCCATCAGCAACATGCTCGTCGGATCGGCCGGCGTGAGGAACATCGACAGCACGAAGATCACCAGGATGGCGATCCGCCACTTGGCGATGTAGACCGCGACCGAGAACACGCCAATCCGCTGGAGAAACAGCATCACCAGCGGTAATTGGAAGCTGATTCCGAATCCCAACGGCAGCATCAACACAAACCCCAGCCACTCGCTGATCCGCGGGTCGGGATCGATGCCCAACGCGCTGTTGAATTTGAAAAGAAACTCCAGCACCACGGGGATCACCATGAAGAAGGCCAGCGCCGCCCCGGCCAGGAACAGGGCGATACTAAAGGGCAGATAGACGTGGATGAAGTTTTTCTCTTGCGAGTACAGGCCGGCCGCGACGAAAGACCAGATCTGGTAGAAGATCCACGGGCTGGCGATCAGGAAACCGACCAATAGCGACGCCTTGATCCAGATCATAAACGCCTCGTGGGCGTTGAGGCTCTTGGTCTTGATACGGTCGTCTTCGACGATCGAATGCCAGATGTAGATCGGCATCAGGTCCGACTTGCGGAGGTTTTCCTCGGAATCGTCCGAGGGGATCTCGACGCCCTCGAACGATTCTGGATAGGCGTTGTGCAGTTGAGCCAAAATGTCCCGCGGCTGCACGTAGACTTCGTCGAACAGCAAGCGATCTTTCGTGATCAGGTCTTCATATCGCTTGAGATGCTCGGGCAGGGGAGCCGCGCCGCCTTCTTCCGTTGCCTCCCCCTCGGTCGCCTGTAGACCGGCAATCCGCGCTTCCAACCGATCGTTCGCTTGCTTCTCATAGTAGATTTCCAGGCTCCCGGTCAAGGGCTCCTGAATGAGCCGGACAACCGCGTTGCCAAAATACAGGCCCACGACAAAGCCGAGGGCCAACCCCGCCAGTGCCCGAAACAGGCACACACGCAACTCTTCGAGGTGCTCCCCGAAGGTCATGGTGGTGTTCTTGAACAGGTCTGCGTCGTGTTTTCGTTGTACCATCGGGATCGTCACACATGCGTTTCGTATGTAAACCAGCGGGCCCCGCGCCGATGGCCGGGAAACTGTCTATAATACTGTCGTCCGGAGTGTGGGACAACCGAGTCGCCCGTCTCGGCCCTGGTGCCGAGGGGGCGATTCGTCTCCGGCCCCAGCGCGTAACCATCGGCCACTAAAGGAGATCTCTCGCAAATGGCGCCTCTCTACCCATTGCGTTTCGTCCCCTTGCTTCGCCGGTATATTTGGGGGGGGCGTCGGCTGGCGACCATTCTTCACAAGGATATCGGCTCGCGACAGCCGTGTGCCGAGAGTTGGGAAATCTGCGATCACCGAGACGATCAAAGCGTGGTGGCCCACGGGCCGCTGGCTGCTGAAAAAACCACCCTGCACCAACTGGTGGCCGAGCGAAATCGCGAACTCTTGGGCCGGCACGCCGGTCTGGAGCGGTTTCCCTTGCTGCTGAAATTTCTCGACGCCGCCGACCGGCTCTCGGTGCAGGTCCATCCCAACGACGCACAGGCGATGCGGATGGGACTGGCCGATCCGGGCAAGTCGGAGGCGTGGGTCGTGATCGCCGCCGAACCGCAAAGCCGTATCTACGCCGGATTGAAGGCCGGGGTCGACCGTGCCACGCTGGCCTGGGCCATTACCCGCCGAAGATGTGAGCACTATCTGCACGTAATCACTCCCCGGGTGGGCGACTGCATCTATTTGCCCTCGGGCACCGTTCACGCCCTGGGCGGGGGTGTTTTGGTGGCCGAAATTCAGCAGAGCAGCGACACGACGTTCCGGCTTTTCGACTGGAATCGCGTCGACTCCCAGGGCCGATCGCGGCCGCTGCACGTCGGGCCGGGGTTGGCGGTGGCCCGATATGATCTGGGGCCCGTGTTCCCCCAACAGCCGATCCCGGCGGGCCCCCCGGGGATCGTCCGATTGATCCGCGGCAGCCGGTTCTGCCTGGATCGCTGGCATCTTGCCCAGCCGGATCCTGCTCGGCCACTTCAGTGCGGGGGCGACGATCGCTGTCACCTCGTCACGGTTCTCCAGGGAGCCATCCGTCTGCAGGGGGATCCGGCCGGGTCGCCGCTTGGCACGGGCGGGACGGCTCTGCTGCCGGCTGGAATCGGTCCGGTCCTGGTCAACCCTCTCGGGGAGACCATCTTGCTGGATGCGTACTTACCGTAACAGCCGGCCCCCTTTTTTTCTGCACAATCGGCAAGCATTCCCAACATAACCACTTGTCGGGAAAAGGTTTGCAGTTTGCGTGTCCGTTGGTCGATGCGACCAACGGAGGCGCGGTGGAGGGAGGGTTGAAGACTCGGCTTTCGCCGGTCGCCACCGGCCCCTATAATTCGCGACCTTTGAAGCTGCACCTTTGAAGCTGCAAAGAGTCGATTTCCCGTCCCGTAGCCATTTCTTTGCAAAAAGGCTCCGAGACGACCCGCTGCATGGGAGCGATCCGCGATGAAACGGATACTCGGCCCGTTGGGAATGCTTGCGTTAACGCTGGCGGTGTCCGGTTGCAGCGGATTGGCCAGGCCCAACTGGTTCCATCCCGGATCGGCCAAAGTTCAGCAACGTCGGGCCGCAAACTTCGATCCGTACCCTCAGGAGACCGGAGCCCCACCGATTGAGGGCGCCCGGCCGCTGGCCTACCAGAGGCCTCCGGTCGCCATCGCTCCCGGCAATGCTCCCACGCGACAGCAGCGGGCCTTCTATCCAGGACAGTAGTCCCCCGAGCAGGATGGGTGGATACGGTCTCGGCCTCCTGTCGAGGATCGATGACTTGCGGTATGATGGGAGGAAGCCGTAAGGGGTTGCCAGGCCCCTGACTCCGAAGCCGTTTCTCTCCGAGCATCGCCCGCAGCATGTCCGCCCCTCCTCGTCGATCGACCAAGTCGCGGAAGCAATCTTCCCCGGGCAGGAAAACGTCTTCTACCGGCGGGAAAGCGTCGTCCGGCGGCAGGAAAAAGTCGTCCACCGGCGGGAAAAAGTCGTCCACCGGCGGGAAAAAGTCGTCCACCGGCGGGAAAAAGTCATCGTCCACCGGTAGGAAGAAATCGCCGTCCACCGGCAGGAAACCATCTTCCACCGGCGGAAGAAAATCTGCCCCTGGTTCAAAGAAACCATCCACCGGCGGAAGAAAAGCCGCCCCTGGTTCAAAGAAACCATCCACCGG
>JABMRP010000481.1 GCA_013202535.1 Planctomycetota bacterium | reverse complement strand
GTTGGCTCCCATCGGACAGCCGGTTACGCCGGTCGCTCCGCGGACGCTTCAGCCCATCACGGCCAGCCCGATTGCTAATTCCACCGCTTCCGGGGCGACCACTCCCGGGTCGTTCGGCCCGACGAGCCGTATGGGCCGCCCGAGTTTGATCGGGCAACCTTCGGCGGCCCTACCGCATCCGTCGAGTGGCTTTGCGGCATCCCCGAGCGACTCGTTTACAGCGTCCGGCGGCAACGACGCATCGCAGGGCACCGCGCTGCCGGGAGATCGGAAGACCGAGGGTCCGCAATCGCCGCGGGTGACGATCGAGAAATCGGCTCCGAATGAAATCCAAGTTGGCAAGCCGGCCACGTTCACCATTACGGTGCGTAACGGCGGGGAGTTTCCCGCCGCACAAGTCGAAATTCGCGACCGCATTCCCAAGGGTACCCGGCTACTCGGCACCACGCCCAGGGCCTCGCAAGGCGATCAGGGCGAGTTGGTCTGGGTTCTCGGGACACTCAAGCCGGCCGAGGAGACGACCGTCGAGGTCGAGTTGATGCCGATCGCCGAAGGTGAGATCGGCAGCGTGGCCACCGTGCATTTCGCCGCCGACGCCTCGGTGCGCACCGTGGCGACCAAGCCCGTGCTGACGGTGGACGTCGCCGCCCCGGCTACCGTGCTGATCGGCGAAGAGGCCGCGGTGACGTTGACCATTACCAACACGGGGACGGGAACGGCCACCGGCGTCTTGCTGGAAGCGAGTATACCACCCCAATTGCAGCACGCCTCGGGAGGCGAGTTGGACTGCACGATCGGCGATCTGCCACCGGGCGAGAGCCGGAAAATCGAACTCCGCCTGACGGCCACGCAAGCGGGTACGGCGATAGGCCGTTTCGCGGCTCGCGGCGACGCCAATCTGATCGCCGAAGGGCAAAGCACCACGGAGATCGTCGCCCCGCAGTTGGACGTCGCCGTGGAAGGCCCCCGGCGACGATACCTGGAGCGCCAGGCCAGCTACGTGCTGTCGGTCGCCAATCCGGGCACGGCTCCGGCGCGCCAGGTCAAGCTGGTCGCCCATTTGCCTCGCGGTCTGAAATTCGTCGAAGCCAACAACGCCGGCTACTACGAAGAGAGCTCGCGCAGCGTGTACTGGCTGCTGCAAGAACTCCCACCCAAGGAAACCGGCAACGTGACGTTGACCGCGATGCCCATCGAGGCGGGTGAGCAACTGCTGCGATGCAGCGCCTCGGCCGAGAAAGGGCTGGCCGCCGAAAAGCAACATACCGTCTCGATCGAAGGAATCGCGGCGATCATGTTCACCGTGGCCGATCTGGAAGATCCGATCGAAATCAACGGCGAAACCACCTACGAAATCTCCGTGCTGAACCAGGGCTCGAAAACGGCGACCAACGTGCAATTGGCCGTGACGCTACCGGCCGCCATGCGGGCAGTCGCCGCCGAAGGGCCTTCGCAATACTCGATTTCCGGAAATCAAGTTCTTTTTGCGGGCCTGCCTCGACTGGCCCCCAAAGCCGATACTACCTACCGCGTCCGCGTCCAAGGTCTCCAGTCAGGAGATCAGCGAGTGCGCGTCGAACTGCTGACCGACGAAATGAAATCCGGGACACCCGTCGTCAAAGAGGAAAGCACCCAGGTGTATTCCGACGAGTAGCCCGAGCCGCCGGTCAGCGGCCTCCTCTCCCTGAGAAGAAAACCCCCGAGACCCCCCCTCGGGGGTTTTCTTATGCGCTTGTCCGAGTGAGACGCCGGCATTCTCAAGCTTGATGAAGACTCGGGTTTCGCGAGCCTGGCATTCGTGTCGCGATGCAAACACACCACTAGCCCCGATACGAAGAACTCGTACGGGAATTATTTCCCGAATTTCGAGTTATCCCAGAATCCCGCCGGCTTGCCCGGCGGATCGTTCGGCTTCATACTACATCGCAGCTTGCCACACGGCAGAGAATCCCGCCGGCTTGTCCGGCGGATTGTTCGGTTTCTCGCTACATTGCCGCTTCCCCGATGTTCACTTTCCCGCGTCTGTTTTCGCTCCCTTTTTCGTTCCCTTTGGCAAGTCGCCCGGGGCAATCTCTCAACTTTCCATCATTGTATCACGTCGAAGCGGTATGACGTAAGCCGCTCCGTCTGCATCGCCTGGTTGGGACGCCGTCCTCGCCCGGAACTCAGGGCAGCCTGATTTCATTCGGATTGCGCGACAACGTAATATGCGCCAGCAACGCCAATTCCGCACAGCCCCGCAATCATCAACGAAATGCCGATGAGCGGCAAAAACCATGTCGCAATGTAGGCTCCCCAAAACCCCAGCACCTTCTTCGGGCCTAGATCGCCGAAGTACAAAAACGTCAAGACGATCATCAATGCGAATGCAATTAGTCCAAACACGTCGTTTCTCCGTGATTAGGGATCTATTGACTTGGCTTTCTCGCGTCAATCTGCATTGGCCGTTCTCTGCTTCGAGCTTGTGCATTCGAGTCAATCAATCCGCGAACCGAGGCTCCCGAACGACCAATCTGGGTTTGCGCCAGTCGCCGTGCTCCTGTGAATACGATCCGGCACTGATAATCCGTAGCGCACGAACCTCATTCTGGAACGAAAAAGGGGTCAGGGAACGAAAAAGCAAACGAAAAAGGAAAACGAAAAAGGGGTCAGAACTCTTTTCCGTCGTAAATAGTTCTGACCCCTTTTTCGTTCCAGCGTCGACATTCAGTCGGCTTGAGCGGCTCCACATGGTCGCACTGCACAGTGGGAATCAGCGCTCGTTCATGCTTCGGATGGCCTGGCTGGCCGCCGCGTCGCCTTTTCGATTTCCGTTTCTTCCGCTGCGGTTTGGCG
>JABMRP010000480.1 GCA_013202535.1 Planctomycetota bacterium | reverse complement strand
CCCGGGTTATTCATGAAGACGTTCGATGTCCTCGTAAGTGCTTCCAGGAAAAGCACTTACCAATGAACCACCCAAAGGCACTATGTTCTAGGCCGGCACGGCGAATACCGATGTTTCGCGCGACCATGAATAATACGGGTTATCGGACTGGCTCGCTTCGGGAGAGCAGCCGCGTGGCTCGCTGCGGGGTGGGTCCGAGCTAAAGATGGTCCCATCTACTCATACCTTTCGTGACGCGACTCAAGAAACGACCCATTGATGACGCACGTGTGGTGATCGCTGTAGTGACCCTGCCGGGGGGGTGACAGGGCCAGATTCGGCTGCCGGCTCACCACATGGAATCGAGGCGGATTTGGTGTGCCGAGAACCCAAGGTTTGCTGGGAGTCCATGCACCTTAGCTGTCCGTGACGAGCCATCGCCGCGCGCCTGCGGCGAACTCACTCGTCATGACATCAGGTACTCTGGCCGAGCAATTGTCGTTTCGACGGACTCAATACCGTCGTCCCGCTGACTGGCGGGGCAGGTCGATGCGGTATCTTCGACGGCCGCATTTCCTGCGGCCCGTGCAGACTTCGGTTTGAACTGCGCAGTCTGCATCAAGCCCGGCGTTGCATCGGAACGGATTCCAACACAGCGAACTCCCTTGGCTGGGGGTTTCTTCCGGATTCCGCCCCCGTTACGATTAGTCCTGCAGGTGGTGCCGTCCACCGACGTTGCTCGGAGCAGTGCCGCCATGATGACAATGGTTGGGGTCACGTTCCTGGATCGGGTCTGTGCCTGCGGCTGATGCGAGATATCGATTGAAGAAGAGGATTGGGAGCACTCGCGATGAGGCAAACGAAGATGTTTGCGGCGCCGATTCTGACTCTGCTTGGCATATTGGGACCGGCGTGTGGTGCAGAGGTCGGTAAGGCAGATGACGCGGGCGGCTGCCCTCAGATCGATGTACCGCTGATTGAGAAGATGCCCAATATCCCAAAGCCGTTGAAAATGCGCGACTGGAAACAGGTTGCGAAGGACTTTGATGAGTTGGTCTTTGACTTCAGCGCGGAGGGCGAGAATTTTCCGCTTATTTGGATCGATCGCAGCCATATCAACAACGACGATGACGGCTTCGGCATACCGACCACCATAGGCGATCCCCGCCAGGGCCCCGGCATGTTCGGCGGCGCCTCGCACGGCGCCATTGACTGCATCGGCTCGGTCTTGAGCGCCACCTACGTCGGCATTGATAAGAGCGATCAGCACGGGTTGAACTTCGTGCGGATGTGCAAGAACTACTACCACACCGCTTCGGGGCGAGACGTCGTCCTGTATTTCACCAATGACGACGTGGCCTTCATCGGGGCCGGCATGCAGTTCGACTTCTGGGTAGACCTCCTGCCGAACGTTCTTTTCTTCCGGCTGGTCCACCTGTATCCCGATGAGCAGGAACTGACCGACATCATGAGAAAGTGTGCGGATCAGTGGTGCCGAGCCAACAAGATCATGGACGGCAACTACAAATGGTCGTACTTCGATTTCAAAGAAATGAAGCCGAAGACGTCCGCCGTGGGCGAACAGCCTGACGCCGCGGCGGCCATCGCCTTAATCCAGTTGTTGGCCTACAAGAGGTTTCATGATCGCGAGTATCTGGAAGCCGCGGAGCGGGCTCTGACGTGGCTGGACGGAGAAGAACAGAACTGGCTGTACGACGTGTCGATGTATTATGCTCCGTACGTAGCCGCACGCCTGAACGCTGAGCACGACAGGACGTATAACATCGATAAAATGATGAACTGGGTGTTCACCGATGGTTCAGACAAATGGAAGGGGCGGCGAGTCGTCGCAGAGCGATGGGGGGACTGCGATGCTCACGGGCTGAGCGCCGTCGGCAACCGGGCCTATGCCATGGAGACGTTTGAAATGGCGGCACCGATCGTGCCGATCGTCCGCTATGATCAGCGATATGCGCGAGCCGTCGGGAAGTGGATGCTCAACGCCAGCAACGCCGCGCGGCTCTTCTATGGCAGTGAACTGCCCGATGACCACCAGAGTTACCCGCAGTATCGCGGTGACGTCAAGCGCTGCATTGCCTACGAGGCGGTCCAGCCCCGCCACGGCAAGCCCTATTTTGGTGATCGGGACGACTGGGGCAACTGGGATGGAATGGAGATCTTCGCCAAACACTACGGAACGGAACCCATGAAATTCACCGACGAACCGCGTGCTTCCCAGTTCACCTTGTATGGGGCAGCCCAGGTGGGAGTCTTCGGTGGCATCATCCGTCGCACCAATCACCCGGCAATCCTGCAGTTGGACTGCCTGAAGACAGACGTCTTCTGCGGCGATGCTTATCCGACGTATCTCTATTTCAACCCGTATGAAGAGAGCAAGACCGTTCAAATCGATGTGGGCTCCCGGCCGGTGGATCTTTATGACACGGTCTGCGGCAAGTTCGTCACGAGGAACGCAAATGGCAAGAGTTCCTTTGCGCTGGCAGCCGACTCCGCGGCAGTGATTGTGCTCACACCGCACGGCAGCGACGTTGCCTTTGAGGGCGGGAAGACGTTGGTGAACGGAGTTCTCGTCGATTACGGTTCCCATCGGCAGAATTAAGGGCGAAATGTCATGCAAACGTCACTGATCTATCTCTCGACAACGCTGGCTCTGCTGGCAGGCCCCGCGCCGGAAGTATCCAGTTGTGCGGCCGGTCAGGACGAGGCCGAGGATCCGTTGCCCTATGAGGACCCGAATATCGTGCTCAACCTGCTGCCGGAAAAGTGGTACGGGGAGGCTCCCAAAGTGCGTCCGAAAAGAGGTTTTGAACCAGGGGCGACGCCCGTCTACGT
>JABMRP010000479.1 GCA_013202535.1 Planctomycetota bacterium | reverse complement strand
TCGAGTTCCCGCCGGTAGTCCTTGTACTCGCCATGCCCGGGCAATTCGATGAACAGGTCCCCCAGGGCCTGATAGGCACCCATGCTGGCGTAATTGCCCGAGGGATTCTCGTCACCGGTCCACAGGCTGTCTTCGTTGAGTTGGATACGATCCTTCTCGACACCGCCGAAGATCTTCCCGCCAAGGCTTCCATTGCCGATCGGCAACGCCTGTTTTTCCCAATCTTGTGCGGGCGAGCGATACCAAAGAACGAATCGGCCCGACGATGTTTGCGAGTCTTCCGCCAGAGCCGCACCGCCGGCCATTGTCGCCACGGTAAGGGCCAAGAGGGCGATCCGGAATCTACCCATGATTCTTCTCCGTTGTGCTATCGAGTTCCGAGATGAAACGAATCGCATCCCGACGCCCCGGGTCGGCCATGGCGGGGGATGCGAGCAACAGAAGCAAGGCGGACAGTGTGATCATTCGCATGATGGTCCTCCGAGAACGTATGGAGCGATGGCACATTCCCTCACATACGGACTATTCCTTCTCGAACGCAACGGTCCAGGAGACCGTTTTGTTCTTCTTCGAAGCGATCGTTGCCCTCACTCCCGGTTCGTCCTTTTTGGGTTCGCCAAGTTCGATGTCGGCTCCCTCCGCGTTGCAGCGGACGGCTCTCCATTTTCCCGCCGATGGCAAGGCAATGCGAAGCTCGTACGGGTCGTCGCCAACGACCTGACTCTTGCCCGACAGGGTCTTGGTTGCTCCGTTCCATGTTTCTTCCAGCACGTCGATCACGCCTTGGGTGATATGGCGTGAAGTGCTCACGAGTTGCGGGTGGTCGGCCGCGGGGCGCACCGCCAGGATGCGGCAGGTGCCACCCGGAAGGGTTTGCTTCAACGTCCCTTGAATCGGGCCGTCGACAAAGCGGTCCGCCCAGAAGTCGAACGCGACGTACGGTTTTTCGGCGTCCAAGCCGATGCGCTCCATCGTGTGCTCGATCGTCGTCGGCTGGTTCTGGTCCCAATTGAACAGCCCGATCACATCGCGCCGAACATTGCGGCGCGTATCGGTCAGCAGCCAAATCTCGGGTTTGGAGTTCTCAAGGCAGTCGACCGGCCGGGGCTTGAGGCTGTGGCTGGGGACCATGCGTTTCACCAGGTCGAGCCGCTCCGGCGGAAGCTCGGCAAACTGGTAGCTGGTCGTGATCATACTCCCGGTGACGGCCACCCAGGAAACCATCCACCGGGCGGACTCGAGCGGGTTCGACGCTCGGACGTAGACCGGGTCGGGGTCGTTGTGCCAGACGCGGTTATTGAGGAAGTAAAGGTTGCTGCCGTGATGGGGGCCTTTGACGACCGCCCCCCAACTGCCACGCCCGGCCGAGCCGTTATCGGGACCGATCCGCATCCCATCGATCTTGTCGAACGCGGCGCCCATGCTTCGCATGTTCTGCGAGACATTGCAGCCGAGGATGAACGCGTCGGGGGCCGCCCGTCGCACCGTGTCCATGCCCATGCGATAGGCCTCGATGTGGGTCTTGTGAGGATCGAACAATCCGGCCGAAGGCATCGTCGAAGCGCTCTTGCCGGGGGCCTTCTGGGTGCCGATGAAGTTCTCGGTGTTCTTGTATCCGCCCGAGGTCCAGTCGGTATTGACGTAGACGTTGTGGGTCACCGCTCCGGTGTGCATTCCGTCGAGCTTGAAATAGCGATAGCCCCAGTCGTAAATCCGCTTGGTGCGGTCGAAGACGAATTTCTCCGTGTCCGGGTTCGTCATGTCGAGCAGCGTCCCCGACCAGCGAACGTCTTCGATCGGCGTGCCGTCGGGCCAATGAGCGAACAGATCCCGTTTGTCGGCAAAGTAAGCCGACCGGTAGTCGCCCGCAAAGGGCATGAACCAGATGCCTGCAACCAGGCCGAGTTCGTCGGTCCGCTTGGCCGTGAACGCCATGCCCCGTGGGAAGTTCCTGTTGGCTTCAGCGAAGCTCTTCACGGGGCCGGGGCCGCGGCCTTCTGCTTTTGTCTCGGCCGGAACCGAACTCGGCCGCAACTCCTGCCAACCGTCGTCGATCTGCATGACATTGAACCCGAACGGTTCGAGGTTCTTCGCGACGAACTCCGCGTTCTGGTAGAACTTCTCTTCGTTCGAAGCCCGAGCGTGGTACCAGGTGCAATAGACCGAAGGCTTGGGCTTCAACTTGATCTTGTAGTGCTTGGCCACCGCGTCGGCGTACGCCTCCAGCCCAAGCCGGGCGTCGTCGAAGTATCCGACCAGCATGATATCCGTTTCTCGCGACTTGCCCGGGGCGACCTCGAACCGCCCGAAATCGAGCCGGCAGCCGATCGTTGGCTTGCCGTCGGTCACCTCGGTCGTGAAAACGCTACTGCCTAGATCGTGCGTCAATTGGGCCGCGACGACACCGGCTCGCGACATCGGATCGGCCAGGGCCGTGAAAGAGAAACTCGTCACCGGATCGTCCAACGAAGAGAGGAACCCCGTCCCGTACGACGTGAGTTTTTCGGGCGGCAATCCCAGGTCGACCGCCACGCGAAACAGCTCCCGGCCGGCGGTGACAAACGGGGCTTTTTCATCGGCGGCGATCGTGGTGCGGATCTGCACGAAGGGAGAATCGCCAAAGAGCCGAAACGACGTCTTCCCGCCCTGCTTCCACGCAGCGACGATCTCCTTCCCATCGCCCCAGATTGCGTCGGACACGTCTTGCTTCTGGAGACTCTCGACGTTGGCGGCAAAACCTTCGCTCTTCACAAAGGTCTTGCCGGATTGCAGATCGCCGATCTCGAAACCCACCGGATCGGTGCCCACGGCAACCTTGATCCGCGAGTTTTCAATCTCGACGACCTTGGCCTGGGCAAACGGCGGGGCAAGCAGCAGAACGACGAAACTCAAAGCAACGGGAACGATGCGTATCATGATGGTCCTTTCAAAGCTCCGGTGGTAAGTGCCTCGATAATCCACCCGTGGTCCGGCTCATTTCTATCGCCGAAGACTAATTCAGTTTCTTTCCCAAAAGCTCCAGCAATCCCGGTTCATCCCTGCGTTCGACACGCTTCAGAGCAGAGAGGATTTTCTGGTAATCGGGATCGTTGGTGCTGGTAAAGACGGGTTTATCATCTTCACCTTTGCAGAGGCCCCATCCACCGGCGTCCTTGGCCAGGGGCGCCTGAAGCGCGCCGCTGTGGTCGGGATGCGACAGGTTCAAGTGCCGCACGCGCATCCCGCTCGGGGCAACGCCCCACTGACCGGGACGGAAGGCACCAAAGTGAACCGTGGTATGATGCACGTTCAGGCCCGACTTCGTATCGGGGCTGTCGTTACGATGACAACCGGCACATCGCTTGCCGTGAACGGCGCCGAGATCGTTCCGTGCCGCTTCGGCGAGCAACGTGGGTGATCGCTGACGGCAATGGCCGTAGAAGGGAACATTGGAATCGATCCAGAGGAAGACGGCCAATTGCTCCTCGAAGGAAATCTTTTTCTTGCAGTGTTCGGGGTCCTGCAGATACTTCGTCAACTTGCTCAGCAGACTGCCCCTGCTTAGCGGCGCCTGTTCGTCGCAGTCGTTGGTGGGCTGGGCATGGGTGCTGCCGGTACCCGGTTGGTAGTGTACCAGCATCCGATCGGTCAGTTCCATGTAGGACATGTTGTACACGGTGGTCCGGTCGCCGGTCAGGTTGAGATGGGCATCGGGTTTCGGCCCGCTGTGGCACTGGATGCAGTATTTGTCGAGGACGGGCTGAACGGTCACCTCATATTCGATGATCCCGTTGGTTCCCCACTCGGGCATCCGCGGGCGCACGGCCGCTTTGTGTGCCGCAATCGGCGAGCGGCCGTCGTCCGGGGGCGCGTCGATGCCCTTACGCTGTTCGTGGCAACCGATGCAACTGCGGAATTCCCCGGGCATGGCATGAAAATCAGACCCCTGGGTCATCAGCATCTTGCCCTCTTTGTCGAGCACGTGGAAATAGAGGCTGCGCAATGCGGGCACCTCGAAGAAGGCCGAACCGTCCTGCTCGATCGGGACCAGTCCGACCACGCGGTTGGCGTACCAGATCGTGCCCACGCCCATCGAACCGCCTCTTCCGCCGGACTGGATCACCTGTTCCATGACGGCCAGATACTTGGCACGGCCACGCGCGACTTCCGGTTCGATGCCCTGGTACACGTCGTGCATCAGGATCCTGGCTTTCTGGCTCCAGTCCGGGTCGTTGAGCATCTGCTCGAACAGGTCGACGTTCGGTTCCCAGTTGGCGATCTGGCTGCGATCCGGGATGATCGGCGGTCGGGGCTGGGCGGCGAACACCTGTGCCGAATGCACGCCCTTGCTGTCGGCGGTTTCAAGGATGCACTTCTTGTTGCCCGAACGATCCAGCAGGTAGAGACCCACCTTGTGGTCGGCACGTCCGCCGTAAGAGACGAGGAAGAGTTGTTCGTTCAGGGGCTGTGGATCCTGGTAGGCGTAGACCGGCGGCCGGTCGCCCACCGAAGCCGTGTCGCGATTCACTCGACGAAATCCAACACCGTCGGCCGCTTCCTTGCCGTTGCCGTTGAAGACCATGCCGACCAGTCCGGTCAGATGAGCGTGATGAGGGCCAAAGACGGTGATCGCTTCCGGCCGGCCGGGAATCTGCCGGGGCCGGCCCATCGAACGAGGATCGATGACCGTATTGCCGAAGAAGAGATCGATCCCCGTACCGTCCGGGTTCTGTGTCCAAATCGCGTGCCGGTTGAAGACGTTCTTATTCACCCCGTAGTCCCAACGCGTAAAGATGATTTTTCCTTCGTTGGTAACGCTGGGCGAAGTATCAATGGTCAGGTTTGCCGATACGACTTTCCGGTTCCCGCCGTCCGGATCGCAGATAAAGAGAAGTTGCCGCCGCCCACCGCCTTTACAGGGCGAAATACCCATTTCATAATCGAAGAAGACCAGACGGCCGTCGGGCATCTCGCTCGGCGACTGGCCGCTTTGGAGGGTTCGCAAGTTCAGTCCGTCAACGTCTACGGCACTGACTGTGCCGCCGCCGCCGATATAGATCGTGCTGCCGTCCCAGGAGAGGTCGATCTCGTGGACTCGCCCGGGATTCTCGACAATGGTGCGGACTTGTTTCGCTTTGGGGCTGTACACCCGAATCGACGCGTCGTCGGTTCCGGCGCCCACAAACATCATCGAATCGTAACCGTAGGTCGGCCGCTGGAGGAACATCAATTCCGGCAGTTCGCCGATCGTTTGGTCCCACATCTTGTCTAGCTTGTCGGCGGCGGAGATCACTTCGCCGGTCATCGCTTGGCCGGTGGTCGCGATCTTCGTTAGAAG
>JABMRP010000050.1 GCA_013202535.1 Planctomycetota bacterium | reverse complement strand
GATGCGGTGTCTGGAGCTGTTCCGGGCTCGGGAGTGGTTCCGGGCTCGCTCGTCACTGGCGGCTGAACGGCGCGTCTGGTTCGTAGCGGAACCGGGTCCTCGAAGTCCATCGAAAGGATGGCCAGGCCGCCGGGAAAGGCCAATTCGACGACCATTTTCACCTGATCGACCTCCGACATGCTCTCGATCATCTCGTCGAGTTGCCCGTCGCTCAAGCTGCCGTGAAAGGACCGCAGTTTCTCGCGCAACCGCGCCTGGAAGTCCGGGGCTTCCCAGTCTTCCAGTTTCACCCCCGACGTATTGATGTTGAACCGTGTATTGGGGGTCTCGTTCTCGATGCTCACCGCGCTGACGGCCAGATCGTCCAGATTGTCCAGACCGCTCCGCACATCACCGATTTTCTGGCTGCCCTCGAAGACCGCCTGGATGGAGACGCCGCCGGTGAAGTCGATATCGAGCAATCCCTTCCCGCGGTCGAAGACTCCGGCCAGTCCGATGAGGATCAGGGCGATCGAGGCGATTGCCGCGGGTCGCCGACTGCCGATGAAGTCGATCTTCGTTTTCCCGAGGAGTTGCTGGAACTTCAGTTCGGTAATCCACCGCTTGCGCTCGGCGATATCGAAGATGACCCGCGAGCAGAAGATCGCGGTATACATACTCAAAACGACGCCCAACCAAAGGATAACGGCGAAGCCTTTGACTTGCTCGCTACCGATTACGTAGAGGACGGTCGCGGTAATCAGGGTGGTCAGGTTGGCGTCGACGATGGTGGTTGTTGCCCGGGCGAATCCATTGCGAATGGCCATGCGCAGGGCCGCGCCCCGGGCGATTTCCTCGCGGATACGCTCGAAGATGAGCACGTTGGCGTCGACGGCCATGCCGACGGTCAACACCAGCCCGGCCAGTCCGGCCAGCGTGAAGGCGGCGCCCACGCCGGTCATGATGGCCATGATCAGCAGGAGGTTCATCAACAGGGCGAAGCAGGCGACGAAGCCGGAAAACTTGTAGTACACGACCATGAAGACCAGCACCAGGAGCATCGATACGGTGATGGCCACCGACCCCTTGATAATCGTGTCGGTTCCCAGCGTGGCGCCGGTGACCTCTTCTCGGGCGGGAATCGGATTGAGCGTCGCCGGCAAACTCCCGGCGTTGAGGACGTCGGCCAAGGCTTGGGCGGTTTCCTGGGTGAAACCACCGCTAATCTGCCCGTTCTTCGAGATTGTGCTAATAATGTTCGGAGCCGAGTAGAGTTCGTTGTTGAGGATGATCCCCAGTTGCCGCGGGATGCCCTGAGCGCCTTGGGGAAGATTGCGGCTGGTCAGGGCCGCAAAGCGGTTCGAGCCCGCCGAATCGAACGTGAACTCGACACACGGGGTCGCCGATTGGGGATCGATGTCCTGTCCCACGCGCGACAGATGGTCGCCGGTGACGTACTCATCCTCGGCGGGGGTGATGCAGAAGACTTCCAGCCGGCTCTTGCCCTGGCGCGTGGCAATGCTGCTATTGCCGAGGAAGGTCTGCTCGCGCCCTTGTTGGACCGGATACCAGCGGCCCCTTTCCTCGACTCGCTCACCCGAGGGAGCGTCGGGGTCGGGTACCGTGACCGTTACTCGATGCACGTCGTCGCCAACTTCTCCGGCCAACTCGATATCGCCGGCGTCGTCCTTGTGGGTGGCCAGGATGCGGAAGTGGAGACTGCCCTTGTTCCGCACCTTGTTCTTGATGCGTTCCAGTTCGTAGGGTCCGGCCTGCGGCATGACGATCAGGATCTGATCCTCGCCGTGCTTGCGGATGTCGATCTCGGCCGTGCCGCCCGGGTCGATCCGCTTCTTCAGCGCGGCGACCACTTTGTCCATGTCCAGCTTTCGCTCCGAGGAACCCGTCGCCTCGGAATCGCCCTCTCCGGGTGTCTCCTCGTCCACCGACAAAATGTCGTAGACCAGAATGACGCCGCCGCTGAGGTCGATTCCCAACGTGGGCGTCCAATGCTTTGCCCAAAGAATCACGACGCTTGCCACGATCGAGAAGAAGATCAGGCCCAGTTTCCAGCCGTAGTCGGGCATGCGGAGTTTTCGGGCCACTCGCCCAGCCAAGGCGAAGGGCACGATCCAGGCAGCCAGCGCGATCATCAACTTGAAGATCCAGTGCAGCGACCAGGGCTCGGTACGAAATTCGCCGGTTCCCCACCAGGCGGTCGTCGCCTCGGTATCGGCTTTCGCCTTATCACTAGCCTGGACGCGGAAGGAGTATCCCGTCTCCCGCTGCAACTCGGCCAGTTCGACCTTGTACCGGGTCTGACCGATCTCCAGTTTTTCGACTTCGACACTGCCGTCCCAGTCTTCGTCGGTGTCTCCCGGGTCCTTGGTGCCGTAGAAGACGGTTACCGTCGTGGTCTTCGGGCTGAAGTCGAAGACTTCGATCAAGACGGTCGCCGAAGTGTCGGTTTTCGCGTCGACTTTGCATTCCCCGAATCTCGGGGTAACGGCTCCCAGCGCCGGGGCGACCCATTGCGTCGCCGCCATGCCCAGCGTCACGGCCACACAGGCCGCCAACAGGGGTAGTTTCCGTCCGGGACAGTAGTTCGACATTCCTGTTTGCTCCTTGGCCGGATTGTGTCGGGCGGCACTCAGCGCCGTCTCGACATGTTCACCCGACTTGTGCGTCATGAAGAAGTTGATTTGCCGTCCGCCGCCGGATCGCCCAGAATCTGGGCAATCGAGGCGAGCGTTATGCGAAGTTTTGTATTGGTGGCCTCGTCGACCTTGATGGTCACTTC
>JABMRP010000478.1 GCA_013202535.1 Planctomycetota bacterium | reverse complement strand
CGGCATCGATCCTGATCCCGCCGGCGTGGGCATTGGTGGCTCGGGACGCCTTCAACGGCGTTGCACTTTGGAAACGAACGATTCCGAAATGGGAGGATCATCTGCGCGGATTTCGCAGCGGTCCGCCGGAGTTGTCGCGGACACTCGTCGCGACTCCCGATGCCGTCTACGTCACGCTCAGCCAGCGGGCGCACGTGACCGCCCTCGATCCGTGTACGGGCGCGCCGATCCAAGAGTATCCCCAAACCGCGGGGACGGAAGAGATCTTGCTGAGTGACGGGATCCTCTATCTGGCCACGAGGGCCTCGAACGACAAGAATTCGAGTGCCGCCGAGGGTACACGGGGACTGATGGCCGTGAACGCCCGGACCGGCTCGACCGTCTGGCAGAGACCCGATGCCGATCCACTGTCCATGTCGCTTGCCGTAGCCGGCGGTCGCGTGATCTACATGACGCTGGAGGGCGTGTACTGTCTCGATGCCGCGACCGGGAAGGAACTCTGGCACACGGCGCGCGACGTGGCCACCAGGCGTCCCGGCTGGTCGTCGCCGACGGTCGTAATGCACGACGACGTGGTCTTGGTGGCCGACCGTTGGACAGAGATGAAGGACACGATCGACGCGGTGACCGGCAAGCCGGTTGCACGATGGCTCGCCCAGGAGGGTTGGACCGGGGATCTGATCGCTTACTCGGCCCAGACGGGCGCCGAGCTTTGGCAATGCCGCTGTGCGGAATCGTACCATGCCCCGCCCGACGTGTTCGTCGCCGACGGCCTCGTCTGGGTCGGCCAAAGCCGGTCGCGGACCGGGCCGGATTTCGTCGCCGGACGCGATCCGCGCACGGGAGAGATCAAGCGGGAGTTGGAGACCGATAAGGCGTGGGACACGACCATGCCCCACCACCGCTGTCACCGCAATCGGGCCACGCAGCAATACATCATCGCCGGCCGCACGGGCGTCGAGTTCATCGACCTGGCCACGGGCAACGCACGCAGACACCATTGGACCCGGGGGACGTGCCAGTTCGGCACCTTGCCGGCCAACGGGTTGCTCTACGTGCCGCCCCATTCATGCGCCTGCTTCATCGAGAGCAAGTTGACCGGTTTCCTGGCATTGGCGCCGCGAGCAGGGCAGGGGAGTGAGCCCGGCGAACCGCGGAAGGCAGGCGAGCGGTTGCAGCGCGGGCCGAAGTACGATGCGGCCATCGCTTCTTCCACGGCAGGAGAAAACGATTGGCCGACTTACCGGCACGATCCGCTACGCAGCGGACACACACCGCAGGAGATCTCCGCGGAGATCGGTTCCGTTTGGGAAGCGGATTTCGGCGGAAAAATCAGCAGTCCGACCATCGCCGACGGCCGCGTGTACGTGGCCACGGTCGACAAGCACCGTGTCCACGCGCTGGACGTGAAGACGGGAGTGATCCTGTGGACCTTTGCCGCCGGCGGGCGGATCGATTCGCCGCCGACGCTGGCCGCCGGCAGAGTCGTGTTTGGATCGGCGGACGGATACGTGTATTGTCTCGACGCCGGCGACGGCCAATTGATCTGGCGATGCCGCGCCGCGGCCGCCGAACGCCGGGTCGTGGCCTTCAATCAACTCGAGTCGACCTGGCCGGTCCACGGCAGCGTTCTGGTGCTTGACGGCGCCGTCTACTGTGCCGCGGGACGCTCTTCCTACCTCGACGGCGGAATTGCCTTGTGCAAGTTGGATCTCAAGACGGGTGCGACACGGGCCCAACGCGAGATCTACAGTCGCGATCCAGAAACAGGTGAGCAGCCCGACGAGCCGATCACGTTCGAGATGCCCGGCGCCTTGCCGGACGTGCTGGCCAGTGACGGGAAATCGGTTTTCATGAGGCGACTGGCTTTTGATCCGCGCACGCTTCAGACGCGCCCGGCCGGCAAGCACGTCTACAGTCCGGCGGGGTTCTTGAACGACAACTGGTGGCACCGCACTTACTGGATCGATGGAACGCACTTCTACAGCGGCTACATCGGCTGGTACTTCGCGGGTCGCGAGGCGCCGGCCGGCCGGCTGTTGACGTTTACGGACAAGGACCTGGTTGGCTACGGCTACGCGCCCGACTACTACCGCGGCTCCCGGGGGCGCAAGTATAACCTGTTCGCGCTGGATCGTTCGGCCCAGCCCGAGCAGCCTCCGGCCGACTACCGGCGGGCGAATCGCGATTACCCCCATAGCGGGCCGGGGAGTTTCCGCATCGCCTACCGCTGGTCGACGCAAGTGCCCTTGCTCGTCCGCGGCATGGTGCTCACCGACGGTAAGGTGTTCGTCGCGGGCCCGCCGGAAAATGCACTGGACAAGATGAGTGTCTTCGCGGGCCAACAGGGTGCCCGGCTCAGTGTCGTTTCCACCGTCGACGGCCAACTGCTGGCGGAGTACGAACTCGACGCGCTGCCGGCCTACGACGGTATGGCCGCGGCCGCGGGCAAGTTGTTCCTTTCGCTGGAGGACGGACGTCTCGTCTGTCTGGCTCCCGGGGGCGAGCAGGATGGGACGATCCGCACGATCAAGTCGCGGACGCATTTCGGGCGAAGACAACGTCGCTGAAATAGCGAGCGATCGTCGCGATGAATCAGTCGCCGTGCGGGCCCTTCTTCCCGGGAGTTACCCCGTCTTGACACGGTGTTCGGCGCCATTACGATGGCGGGGGAGTGACTTGCCGTTGGAGGGGATGTATAATTGGGAGACGGAATCTGTCGCTCCCATCCCACACCCTTGCGGACTTTGACCATGACTATCCACCGTGCCCGGCTATTGATCGCTGTTTCCGTCGCTTTTCTCACCACGGGCGTGATGGCCGCGGAACGCCCGAACATTCTCTTCATTTTCAGCGATGATCATGCGCCGCACGCCATCGGCGCGTACGACGGCTGGCTCAAGTCGGTGAATCCGACGCCGAATATCGACAAGCTGGCGGCCGAGGGGATGCTCTTTGAAAACAGTTTCTGCACCAACTCCATCTGCGGGCCCAGTCGAGCCGTCATTCTCACCGGAAAACACAGCCACAAAAATGGCTTCATGAACAACGGGAACAATTTCGACGGCAACCAGCAGACGTTTCCGAAACTGCTTCGCAAAGCCGGCTATCAGACCGCGTTCTTCGGCAAATGGCACCTGAAGAGCACGCCGCAAGGCTTCGATACGTGGAAGGTCCTGCCGGGACAGGGGCTCTATTACAATCCCGATTTCATCACCCCGGCAGGAAGAATCACCGTCCAGGGCTACTGCACCGATATCGTTACGGACATGGCCGCCGAATGGCTCCGGGAGAATCGCGATCCGGAGAAGCCGTTCGTATTGATGTGTCAGCACAAGGCGCCCCACCGAAACTGGATGCCGGCTCTGCGCCATCTTCATCTCTACGACGATATCGACATCCCGGAACCAGCGACGCTTTTTGACCGGTGGAAGGACAATGCGCCGCCGGCCCGGCATCAGGAAATGGAGGTCGACCGGCACATGGACCTCAACTACGATCTCTTCGTCGATCTGACGCCCGACTTCCAGGGCAAGCCCAGCCAGAAGCGCCAGGACCGATCCGCGTGGAACAACTTGAAACGCTTTACGCCTCAACAGCTCAAAGCCTGGCGAGCCGCGTACGGCCCCAAGGATGAAGCGTTCCACAAGAGCAAACTCGAGGGCAACGCACTGGTGCGCTGGAAATTCCAGCGGTACGCGAAGAACTATCTGCGCTGCGTGCGGGGCGTCGACGAAAGTGTGGGTCGATTGATCGACGTGCTCAAGGAAACGGGCCTCGCGGACAATACGATCGTTATCTACTGCTCCGATCAGGGGTTTTACATCGGCGACCACGGCTGGTACGACAAACGCTGGATGTACGAAGAATCGCTGCGAATGCCGTTTATCGTCCGCTATCCGAAGTTAGTTCCAGCCGGCGCGAAAGTTGATGCCATCGTCAACAATGTAGACT
>JABMRP010000477.1 GCA_013202535.1 Planctomycetota bacterium | reverse complement strand
TGGTCGACCAGCACCACTTCGTCGATCTGACCGTCGCCGTAGACGTCGTCGTGATCGTACGGCTTGGGGGCGTCTTTTCGCAGCCGCCTGCACAAGGCCGGGTAGAGCGTGTCTTGCATCAGCGTGCTCTTCCCCGACCCGCTCACCCCGGTCACCAGGCAGAGCAATCCCAGGGGAAACTCGACGGTGATGTTTTGCAGGTTGTTCCCCCGCGCGCCGGCCAGTCGGATCCAGCCGTGGTTGGGCGGTCGCCGCCGGCCGCTGGTTCCCACACCGCGGCGTCCGGCGAGATAGTCGCCGGTGATACTCTCGGGCTCGGCTTCCATTTCCGCCGGCGTTCCCTGGAAGACCACGCGCCCGCCTCGCTCACCCGCCCCGGGGCCGATTTCGATGATCTGTTCGGCCGCCCGGAGCATCGCCTCTTCGTGTTCGACGACGACCACCGTATTCCCCCGGTCGCGGAGGTCATTGACCGCGGTGATCAGCCGATCGATGTCGCGGGGATGCAGGCCGATGGACGGCTCGTCGAGCACGTAGAGCATGTTGACCAGGCTGGATCCCAGGGCCGAGGTGAGGGCCACGCGCCGCGCTTCGCCGCCGCTGAGCGTGCGAACCGTGCGGTCGAGCGTGAGGTAGTCGAGCCCGACCGCTTCGAGGTATCCCAGGCGTGCGCGCACCTGATCGAGCATCATGCGTCCGACCTTCTGCTGCCAGGGGGTCAACTCAAGCGAGCGAAAGAACTCGGCCGCATCGCGGATCTTTCTTTGCGCCACTTCGGCGATATTCAGCCCGCCGACCTGCGTGGCCAGCGCCTCGTCGCGCAATCGGGCGCCTCGGCAGTCGGGACATACGCGATAGCTGCGCCATCGGCTGAGGAAGACGCGGATGTGCATCTTGTACTTGCGACGTTCGAGCCAGGCGAAAAAGCCGTCCAGCCCGCCGAACTCCCGTTGCGGCACGCCCTGTTGGATCAGCCGCAACTGCTCGTCGGTCAACTCGGAAAACGGCACGTCGACCGGCAGGTCGAAGTCGTCGGCCAGGGCCAGCAGCTCTTCGAGTTCGTGGGCGTAGGCCGGGCTGTTCCAAGGAGCGATCGCCCCGTCGCGCAGCGACTTGCCCCGATCGGGAACGACCAGATCCATGTCGACGGTAATGATATTGCCGAACCCTTCGCACCGGCCGCACGCGCCCAGAGGGCTGTTGAAACTGAACAACCGCGGCTCGGGCGTGGGATATTCGATTTGGCAATCGTCGCAGAAAAGCTGGCTGCTGAACCCCAGACGGCGCCAACGGCGGCCGTCGATTTCGGTGTCGATGCCCTGGCGATGCGCCGGTCGTTCCAGTGCATGGCCGTTCTCGGCGAAGACGCAACAACGTCCCCGCCCCTTGCTGAAGGCCGTTTCCAGGGAATCGCGAATGCGCTCGGTCGCGGTGCCGCCGGCCGAAAGCCGATCGACCACGACGAACAGACCGTCCGCCTCCACCTCGCCGCGGTCCGGTCCGGCCAGCGGCTCTTGGTCGAGCTGAACGACACGGCCGGCGGCGATGACGCGAAAGAAACCGTCCTCCTTGAGGCTCGCTTCCACTTCGTCCAGCCGATCTTTTTCGACCGCTTGAAGCGGAAAGGTCACCATGTATCGAGTGCCCTCCTCCAGGCCGGTGAGCACTTCGGCAACCGTCTGCGGCACGTCGCGACGCACGGCCTGTCCACACTTGCGGCAGAACACCTCGCCGATCTTGGCATAGAGCAGCCGCAGGTAGTCGGCGATTTCGGTGGCCGTGCCCACGGTCGACCGGCTCGACCGGCTGGTATTCTTCCCCGTCACCGCCGTGGCGGGAGGGATGCCGTCGATGCGCTCGGCGGCCGGTTTTTCCAAGCGTTCGAGAAACTGCCGGGTATAGGCCGAGAAGCTCTCGATGTAACGGCGCTGCCCCTCGGCATAGATGGTATCCAGGGCCAGACTGCTCTTGCCGCTGCCGCTGAGCCCGCAAACGACCACCAGCTTGTGGTGGGGTATGTCGAGATCGATCCCCTTGAGATTGTGGACCTCGACCCCCCGCAGGATGATGTGCCTCGACGCATCCGTCAACGAGTCGTCTCCCTGTTGGCCAGAATCCCAAGTTGCGAAACTTGTAGTTTATCACACGGCCGACCCAGCGACCAGTGCCGGCTGGTCCGCACGCGCCCCCACTTGCCACCCGTAACACGGGCCGATCTACTTGGAGGCATGGAAGTGCATGGAAAGCGGGTGACGGTGATGGGCTTGGGCCATTTTGGCGGCGGGGTGGCCGCGGCCCGGTGGTTGGCCCGGCGCGGCGCCCGGGTGACGGTGACCGATCGGGCCGAGGAAACGGCGCTGGCCGATTCGCTCGCCGCCCTGCGCGACGTGCCGATCGACACGTTGGCACTGGGCGGCCATCGCGAAGAACATTTCCGCCGTGCCGATCTGGTGGTCGTCAATCCGGCGGTCCGGCCGGGCAACCCTTGGGTCCGGATTGCCGAGGAGGCGGGTGCTTGGGTCACTTCCGAAATCGAACTCCTTTTGACCCAATGTCCCGCGCCGGTGGTCGGCGTAACCGGCACCAACGGCAAGTCGACCACCGCGGCGATGATCGCGGCCATGTTGCGAGTTGCCGGACGGCGCGTCTGGCTTGGCGGTAATATCGGGGTCAGCTTGCTGGAACAACTCGACGCCATGCGCGGTGACGACCGCGTGGTGTTGGAACTGAGCAGTTTTCAACTCGCCCGTTTGGGTCCCGCTGTTTCCATGCCCGAGGTAGCCGTGGTCACCGGTTGTTCGCCGAATCACCTCGACTGGCATCCCGATTACGCGCATTACATCGCTGCCAAACAGCGGATCCTTACCGGCCAGTCGACCGATAGCGCGGCAATTCTCAATACGTCGGACGCCGAAGTATCGACTTGGCGCCCGACGGTCCGCGGCCGTCTGGTTCCTTGCGCCTTGGCCGAGGAAGTCCCCCCGCTTTCCGTGCCGGGCAAGCACAACCGGACCAATGCGGCATGTGCGATGGCCGCGGCGATGGCCGCCGGATGCCCGCCAGCGGCCGCGCGACGGGCGCTGGCGTCGTTTCGACCGTTGCCGGGCCGGCTGGAGCAGATCGCCGAGATCGCCGGCCGGTGTATCTATAACGACACGGCCGCGACCACGCCGGAATCGACGATCGCCGCGTTGGAGACGATGGACGATCCACTCTGGCTCCTGGCCGGCGGTGCCGACAAGGGGGTGCCGTTCGACCGATTGGCCGAGACGATTGCCCGGCGGTGCCGAGGCGTTGCCTTCTTCGGCAGCGTCGGCGACCGTCTTCTGGAGAGTCTCGCCGCGACCGAGGCGCATTTGCCGGCCACCGGCGTCGAAACCATGTCCGAATCGCTCGATTGGTGTTGGCGGCGCAGCGATCCGGGCCACGCGATTCTGTTATCGCCGGCCTGTGCCAGTACCGATCAGTTTCGCAACTACCGCGATCGGGGCGAGAAGTTCGCCGCCATGGTTGGGCGGTTGTCGCCCGTGGCGAGTCAGGAGTGATCGGTTGCGTGTCACGGGCGCGGGCGCCAGTGTGGCCTCGTTCCCATGAAGAGCATGGAAATCAGAACCAGCGGATCGAACGCGCCGCGAGCGCGTCGATCTGGAATAATTTGTACCGCGGAGGCGCAAGTCCTCTTGACAAAACATCCTTGGCTGTTATAGAAGACGTTAAGTTGCGATGGACTTTCGAGTTGATTGCGACATGACCTCGAGGCGGACGGCTGTAAAGGTGTCCTTGTTGGAGACCGAACCGGTGCTGGGAGCCGTCACCTCGGGGTCTTTTCGCGCCTGGAGCGAAGTTATCGAGCGAAGTTATCGCAACAACGAATTTCGTAACAAAGAACGTAACAAAGAACATGGAACCCCCAAGCCTCGCGAGGCCCCCTGGCAATGAAAACCTTGCCCATGAAAGTCGTGCAATACGAACAGATCGCAGCCATGCCGGTCGAGATGGCCGGGGCCGTCGGCTGTCGGATTCGTTGTCTGGTGGGTGAACCCGACGGGGCGCCGAGCTTCAGTATGCGGCAGTTCGAGATCGATCCCGGCGGACATACCCCCAAACACACGCACGGCCACGAACACGAAGTATTCGTCCTGGAAGGCTCGGGCACCGTGTTGGAGGATACGACCGAGCACGCCTTGCAGGCCGGCACGGTGGCCTTCGTTCCGCCCGGAGTTGCCCACCAATTTCGCAACACGGGCCCCGGACCGCTGAAATTCCTCTGCCTCATCCCGCATCCGCTACGCGGCATGATCGATACCTGCACCGCCGCCTGCGGCTGCGAGTGACCCCCGGGGGACCGTCCGATGCCTGCCGATCCGGCCGCCGAAATTGCCGCACTTCGCGATGAAATTCGCATCCACGACCGCAAGTACTACGTCGAAGCGAAGCCCGAGATCACCGATCTCCAGTACGATCGGCTCATCGACCGGCTCAAGACGCTCGAAGCCGAGCATCCCGAGTTGCTCACCCCGGATAGCCCCACCCAGCGCATCGGCGATGCACTAACCCAAGGGCTCCAGTCGGTCGACCATCGGCTGCCGATGCTTTCGATCGACAATACCTACAGCATCGAGGAACTCCGGCAGTATCAAGAGAAGATTGTCAAGCTGTTGCCCGGTGAGTCGATCGAGTGGGTGGTCGAGTTGAAGATCGACGGGGTGGCCGTCTCGATGTTGTACGAAAATGGTGTACTCACGCGCGGTTTGACGCGCGGCAACGGCCGCACGGGCGACGACATCACGCATAACGTGCGAACCGTGCTCGACGTGCCCTTGCGACTGCTGGGGGGTGACGTGCCGCCGGTGTTGGAGGTGCGGGGCGAAATCTACATGACCAACTCCGATCTGGTGCGGCTCAACGAGGCGCAAAGAAAAGCGGGCGAGGCGCCGTACGCCAACACCCGAAATGTTACCGCCGGCAGTATCCGCCTGCTCGATCCGCGGATCTGTGCCCAGCGCCGCCTGCGCGTCTTCTGCCACGGGGTGGGTTATGCCGAGGGACTGAAAGCCACGACGCACCAGGAGTTTCTCGACGAATTGCGCGGTTACGGTCTGCCCGCCACGCCGATGGTCGAGTGCTTCGAGTCGTTCGACGCGGCGGTCGAGCACTGCGTCGAGTTGATCGGCCGGCTGCACGAGTTGGATTTCGAGATTGACGGGCTGGTGCTCAAGGCCAACCGTTTCGACCAGCGCGAGCATCTGGGCTCCACGTCCAAAAGCCCCCGCTGGCTGATCGCCTACAAGTTCGAGAAATACGAAGCGACCACCCGGCTGCGGGAGATTCGCGTGCAGGTGGGCAAGACGGGCGCGATCACGCCGGTGGCCGAGCTGGAACCGGTCGAACTGGCCGGCACGACCGTCAGCCGGGCCAGTCTGCACAATGCCGACGAGATCGAGCGCAAGGACGTCCGCGTCGGAGACGTCGTGGTGGTCGAAAAAGCCGGCAAGATCATCCCCCACATCGTCCGCGTGGAGAAACACGAGCGGAAGGAAGAACTGCCGGCGTTTGTGTTTCCCACGAAGTGTCCGGAATGCGGTGCCGACGTGGCAAGGGACGAAGGGGGCGTCTACATTCGCTGCGGCAATCTCCAATGCCCGGCTCAACTCAAGGAACGCCTCCGCTACTTTGCCAGCCGCAACGCCATGGACATCGAAGGGCTGGGCGATAAGCTGATCGAACAACTCGTTGATCGAGAGCTTGTCGGCGGGTTCGGCGACTTGTACCGGCTGAAACTCGACGATCTGCTCGGTTTGGAGCGGATGGGGAAGAAGTCGTCGGAGAATCTCTTGCTGGGAATCGAAGCAAGCAAGCAACGCGGGCTGGCCCGATTGCTGGGCGCACTGGGTATCCGCCACGTCGGCAACCGGGTGGCGGCCGTTCTGGCCGAGCGTTTCGCTTCGATCGATGCCCTGATCGAGGCCGGCGTCGAGCAGCTCGGCGCCACGGGCGAGATCGGTCCGATCATCGCCCAAAGCGTACATGACTACCTGCATGGCGACTTCGGATCGTCGGCGGTGGCCGAACTTCGCCAACTCGGCCTGCTGATGGAAACCAGCGCAAACGCCGAAGA
>JABMRP010000476.1 GCA_013202535.1 Planctomycetota bacterium | reverse complement strand
GGACACGAATCCGGCAGCGCCACCAGCGACGCGCCCGGAAGCGGCGGCCCGGAGATTCAGCGGCAGTTGGCGATCCTCAAGAAGTTCATCGAGAGCTTCAATTTCATCGCCATGCGGCCCGACGCATCGATCATCAAAGCGGGGATCCCCAAGGACGGCGGCGCGTGGGCGCTGGTCGAGCCGGGCCGGGCTTACGCCGTCTACGTAGGTGGCCGGGGCCCGACCAACCTCGCCGTGGCTCTGCCCGTCGGCACGTACCAAGCCGAGTGGGTCGACACGAAGACGGGCCGGATCGCCAAGACCGAGGCGCTGGATCATCACGGCGGCGAGAAGATCTTGCGATCGCCCGATTTCTCCGAGGATGTTGCCCTGCGGATCGTCCGACGATAACACGCCAAGGTGAACTCCTGAAAGTCACCTGACGGAACCGCCGATTCTCAACCGACTTTGGCCTGAGAGGTTTTGCCGGAGTCCGGTGTTTCGCTTTCCGGATCGCGGTGGATTTTGATCGTGGCGCCGGGCGGCGTGCGTCGCTCGGGGGCGATGCCGCGCTTGGTGGCGATGAAGAACTCGTGGAAGTGGGCCGCCGGGCCTTCGGGGTACTTGGCCTGGAGTTGCTCCAAGACATCGTCCCACGCCAACCCGCTGCGGTAGATCGTCCGGTAGGCCGCCTTCAGTTGTCGGATGTCGTCCAGCAGGTAACCCGCCCGCCGAAGACCGACCTGATTCAGACCGACGACACAGGCGCTGTCGCCATCGAGGGTGATAAACGGGGGGATGTCCTTGACGACCGCCGATTGGCCGCCGACCATGGCCAAACTGCCGATGCGGCAAAACTGGTGAACTCCCACCGCTCCGCCCAAGTAGGCCCGATCTTCGATCGTGACGTGTCCGGCCAGCATCCCGTTGTTGACCACGATGACGTGGTCGCCCAGATGGCAATCGTGGGCGACGTGGACGTTGACCATCAGCATGTTGTTGTCGCCGACAATCGTCGCGCTGTCTTTGTCCATCGCCCGATGGATCGTGACCATCTCGCGAAACGTGTTGCCCGAGCCGATGACCACCCGCCCTGCTTGCTCGGGCGCCTGCAGGTGCTGAGGCACGCCGCCGATGACGGTCCGCTCGCAAATCTTGTTGCCGGAGCCGAGTGTCGAGCCGCTACGGATCACCACGTGGCTGGCCAACTCGCAGCCATCGCCGAGGATCACGTCGGGCTCGATGACGCAAAAGGGACCGATGCGGACGTCCTGCCCAATTTGAGCCGCGGGGCTCACCACGGCCAGCGGGTGAATGTTCACGGGTGATTACCTCCGGCGATGAGGGGTTTTGTGCGACGGTCCGTTGGGAATCCAAGGGGGTATCCCTGATATCGGGAATTCGACGAGATGGCGATAGGGTAACGAGTTGAAACGGATCGCCCAAGGTCACTATTGGCGAGAAATGTCGTCCGAACCCCTTGAAAGCAGGGGTTGGCCGATGTTTCTTATGGATGGCTATCACCCCCCCCATGCGTCTAATGGCCCTCGAACGGCCGGCCCGGTAAACTAAGTGACCCGGGCAGAACGTGTATTTTTCCGGCGTGGGAGACCCGCGGGCCGACTTTTATGGAGACAGGAATGCCGACCAAAGAAGCGTTGTACGACGAGGCGATTGCGCTACAGCAAGAAGGGAAACTGGAAGCGGCGATGGCCAAACTCAAGGCCCTGGAGAAAGACGAGCCCGACTACAGCCTCGTGCATGCCGCTCTGGCCGTCTTCCACGGCAAGCTGGAGCAGCACGACGAGGCGATCGCCTATGCCCGGAAAGTTTGCGAACTGGAACCCGCGGACCCGTTCAGTTTCACCGCCCTGAGCACGATCTGCCAGAAAGCCGATCGACGCACCGAAGCCGAGGAGGCGATGGCCCAAGCGATGCAGCTTCAGTTCTCGGGGCAATAGACGCTACTCCTTGACGGCCTCCCAGGCGGCGGCCAGCAGGTTGACCGCCCGGTCGACGTCTTCCTCGGTGGTATACCATCCGAGGCTCAGCCGCACGGTACCGCGGGCCGTCTCGCCGTCCAGCCCGATGGCCGACAGCGTGGCCGACAAACTGTCCGATCCGCTGTGGCAAGCGGCACCGGAGGAAGCACACAGTTCGGGAATCCGCTGTAGCAACGCGTGGGCGTCGGCCCGGGGGAAGTTGACCGATAGCGTATTGGGCAGCCGGAGAGCCTGCCGGGCGTTGATCGACAGTTCCGGACCGATGGCCTGGCACAGATCTTCCTGCAAGCGGTCACGCAGGGCATCCACTTGCAGCGTGGGTTGGTCGAGATTCTGCTCGGCCAGCGTGGCCGCCTCGCCCAGAGCGACGATGAACGCCACGTTCTCGGTTCCCGCGCGCAGCCCGCTTTCGTGGCCGGCGCCGTGGATGACCGGTTCCAGGGGCGTACCCCGCCGCACGTACAGTGCCCCGATGCCCTTGGGTGCGTACATTTTGTGACCGGCCACGGAGAGCAGATCCACGCCCATCTCCTTGGGGCGTACGGGAATCTTGCCCACGCTCTGGGCCGCGTCGGTGTGCAAAGCAATGCCTCGATCCCGGCAGAGCCGGGCGATTTCTCCGATCGGTTCGATCGTGCCGATCTCGTTGTTGGCGTGCATGATGCTTACCAACAACGTCTCGGGGCGTAGTGCGGCCTCAATGTCCGACGGATCGACCACGCCACCGGTGTCGCAGCCGACGGTCGTGACCTCGTGCCCACGCGACGCGAGGAACCGGGCCGGTTGCTCCACGGCCGGGTGCTCGATGGCCGAGATGACCAGATGGCCGCCGCCTTGGGGCGCTTTGCGGACCAGCGTGCCCTTGATGGC
>JABMRP010000475.1 GCA_013202535.1 Planctomycetota bacterium | reverse complement strand
TTCGTTCTCAAACTCGCTTGCTCTCATGCCCAGAAGCTACACGAAATCAGCCGGCAAGAAAAGTCCAGTTCAGCAACTGCTCACGAAAATGGACAGTTACATCCAGATCTCATCCCCAAACATTCAACCCGCGACCCTGACGGTATGCCTTCCCGTCGCGAGCTCGGCTTCGTATTCGTTGCCGCCCTGGCTTTCGTCACGGCTCTCAACGCTTCCGTGATCGCGATGCCACCCGTCTGGGACGCGGCCCCTGGCGCCTTCGCCCCAGCCATCTATCTCTACGAGAACGACTTCGACCTGCCCGGACTCCTGGCGGCGCCGGGCTATATCGAAGGCGGCCCGAACGTCCATAGCCTGAGCTGGATCACCTTCCTGACGCTGGCCGCGATCACGGTGACCGGGGGCGATCCGGCCCTCTACCTGCCCGGGCTCCACATCCTGAACTTCGCGCTGGCTGCCCTCACCGCGACGGTGACGTTTGCTCTGGCTGGGCGCTTCGCCGGACGCTGGATCGCCGGGCTGCTGGCGACGGCGCTGCTGCTCTTTCCGCTCTTCCGGGTCCAGACGGGGGCGATCTACACGGAGGTCGCCGGCGCCGCGCTGCTGGTTCTCGCGGTCGCCTCCTTCCAGACCCGACGCTTCGGCCCGATGGCAGTGTTCTCGGCGCTGGCCTGCGCGACCAAGAGCTTCGGGATCGTCGCCGTCGCCGCGCTCGGGCTGCTCGTCCTGGTCGACTCGGAAGAGCCGCTCGCTCGACGCGTACGCCGGTGTGCGTCCCTGGCGATCCCCGCAGTAATCATCGAAGGGATGAAGTGGGTCACGGCGGCTCCGTGCCCGGGCGAAGCGACGCCGTTTCCCTGGCACCTCGTAGGTATGCTCCGTCGCCTGCTCAGTGTACCCGACCTATTTGCCCTGATCGTCCTCGCGCTCGCCGTGGCTTACTTCCATGTCAGTCGCCGTGGCTTACTTCCATGTCAGTCGCCGGCGGGGATCGGCCCGCCCGGACGCATTTCCCGGAACCGCCGTCCACCTCGTGAATGTCGCGTTCGTGGGATTCGTCGCGGTGGTCCCTCTCTCGGGCGCCGAGTTTACGCCGCTGGCGCGCTATTACGTCTGGATCCTGCCTCTGGTCCTGCTGGCGCTGACGGGGGCGCTCGTGACCCTGTGGGGTCGCACGGCCACTGCGGCTCTGCTCGTGGTCTTCGTCGGCTACGCGGCACTCAACCAGGACGGTCGCTTCTATCCGGATGACGGTGAAATGGTCCGCAGTTTCGGTCGGGCCGAGCGTAGCTGCGAGTACCTCGACTACTACCGGATCCAGCACGACGCGGTCCGGGGCGCCGCCCAGTTGGCCGGCGGCCGGCCGGTTTTCGTAACCCGCGGCGAGTACTACTACCTATCGAGCCCGCTCATGGGTTGGGTGGAGCAAGAGGTGCCCGAGGTTGGCTTCGTGTTGACGCCTCCCTTCGACTCGGGCCGCCTTGCCGACTACCCGCCCGAGTTCTTTGTCCTCCAATCCGAGAGCAACGACCATCATGGCCGCAACGTAGTGATCGACCTGATCAATCAGGCCGTGCTCCACGACGACTATCAAGCTCGCCGCGCCGGGCAATGGAAACGCGGACGTTACGTGGCGGATCTGATCCACATACGGAGAATCCGCGAGCAACTCGGCCGGCCCGACGAAACCAGACCAGACGAGAGCATCGTCGGTCCGGCGGCAGACACAATCCAGCGGACGAAGTCCATCGGCGATACACCTTTCTCACGAGCAGCATCGGCACCGGGCGTGCAGGACCCTCGTTTCACCGGCCTCTGGAACGACGGCCTGTGGAACGACTACGTCGAGCAAGACGCCGTCATGGGTTTTCGCGTGTTTGTGCGGAAACCGGGTTCATCCGGGAACTGATGGCCGAGGTGGACATCAAGCTCGAGCAGTTGCCGGGCAGCGGAAAACCGGCCAAGCGCAAGCGCAAACGGAATCGGTGAGAAACCGTGTACGAGAAATCGATTCGGAGCGGCCGATGAATCCCGTCACTCTCTCCCGCCAACAGTCGCGTCTCGTCGATCAATGGGCAATCCGGGAGTACGGCTTCACCGGGCTGGTGCTCATGGAAAACGCCGGGCGGGGTGTCACCGACGTCCTCTGCCGATTGGGCGTCCAGGGGCCGGTGGTCATCTGCTGCGGCAAGGGAAACAACGCCGGCGACGGGTTCGTCGTGGCCCGGCATCTGGAGATTCGCGAGATCCCCGCCCGGGTCCTGCTTTGGGCACCGCCGGAGGAACTGACCGGCGACGCCGCGGCCAATTTCCAAATCCTGCGACACACCGACGTGCCGATCGAGGTGTTCGATTCCCCGCCAGATGCCGCACGGCTGGGCCGGATCTTCGGCACGGCCGGTTGGATCGTCGACGCCCTGCTGGGTACCGGTGCCCGAGGCGAGCCTCGTCAGCCGCTCGGCGGAGTGATCGAGACCATCAACGCCGCCGCCGTGCCGAAGCTGGCCATCGACCTTCCCAGCGGACTGGATTGCGACACGGGCCGACCGGCTCGGCAAACGGTTCGGGCCACTCACACCTGCACGTTCGTAGCCCTGAAGACCGGATTTCTCGCGCCGGGTGCCGATCAATTCACCGGCCAGATCCATCTGGTCGGCATCGGCACCCCACCCTCGCTGTTGGCCCGTCTGTCAGATTCCGTACAGTAGCCATCTCGCTCCGCGAGATGTAGCCTGTGCGATCTGGGGCCCATGCTCTGCGCGGGAACGAGGTCTAATCCCGAGTTCTTTGGGCTACATCTCGCGGAGCGAGATGGCCACTCTACGTACCCGGGCCCGGCGGTCAAGTCCCCCGGTCATCGGCGTTCGGCCGAGCCTTCTCCAATTCGGCCACCCGTTGCTGCAATGCGCGGATTTGAAACTCCAACTGCCGGATACGCGTATCGGCGTCCAACGCGGTCGGCACGGACGGACTGGGCGACCCGACGGGCACTCTCGCCGGATCGAGAGACGTTTCCGGTGCGGGGAGAATTGCCGGCTCGCGAGAGACCTCCGGGTCCGGCAAGTCTTCAATCGCCGGTAATTTCCCCGGTTCCGGCGGCGCTGGAGGCATGGCGGGTCCCCCACGCGCGGGCGGCGGGGCGGGAACTGATTCCGGGCCCGGTCTCGCCGGATCGACAACATCGACGGACGGACGCGGGACGGGCGGTGCAGGCGCCCCTGGCCGCCGGGCCAGGGTGGCTTGGACTTGCTTGATCAACGAGCCGCGATGAATCTGCAGCGTCAGCGTGGCACCGGCGGGAATATTCTCCATCCCCGCGGCCAGATCGGCCATTTCGCGCACTTGGATCCCGCCAACGGCGGTGATCAAATCGCGGGTCCTCAGACCGGCCTTGGCCGCCGGTCCACCAGGGGTCACCTCGAGAACTCGCACGCCGCGGCCCCGATCCTTGCGATCGTCGACCACCACCCCCAGATAGCCCGGATCCGTAACCGGCGGTGGCATGGGCAGGGCTTGGGGTGCGCCCGCCTGGCCCTGTATCTGCTGCTCCAGACGCTGCAGAGGCGACTGGGCTGATGCTCGATCGGCGGCCGATACGAGCACGACCGAAACGCACAAGAACGCCAGAACAATGGCGCGGAGAAAAACATCCATTTTTTCTGCCTCCCGTCTTGGAGTGATCTTGCCTGGTCTACATTGCCGTGGGCATTATACTGTGTGAACGCTGGTTTTCGTACCGATGTTATCGACGGATATCGTGATTTCCTTTCAGGTTTAGTGATTTCCTTCCAAAGAACAAGCGCCGAGGCGGATGCCCAATGTCCCAGCGGTCCCATACGTTGCAGATCGGTGCTCCCACGGCGGAGGAGATCGACGGGGGGTTTGCGTTGGTCTTCGGCCATTTAACCCCGTCTGATCGGACCGCCCAAGTTAACATGCTTATCGGCAGTGAAACGGTCGCCAGCACCGCAGTCGAGGGATTGTTGACGGCTCGCCGTGATGGGCAGATCGTGGGTGCCGTCTTCTTTCAGGTCCAACCCGGACGGACAGCCTTGGTCTGGCCTTCCCGGCTGGCCGATGGCGAGCCGGAGACGACCGCTTGTGCGTTGCTGGAGACGGCATGTCAACGATTGCAGGCCAAGGGCGTGTGTCTGGCCATGGCGCTACTGGAGTCTCCCGCCGGGGCCGACGAGCCGATGCTGGGACAAGTCGGATTTGCGCCCCTGGCCGATCTCTCTTACATGGTCAGCACGGAAGACCACTTTCCCCGCTCCCAACCGAGTGGGCCGCTGCAGTTCGAGCCCTACAGCCCCGCCAATCACGATCGGCTGGTGGAGGTGATCGAGGCCACCTACGAACAGACGCTCGACTGTCCCCGGCTCAACGGGGTGCGCGGGACCAAAGACGTATTGGCCGGTTATCGGGCCACAGGCGTCTATTCGCCGGAGAACTGGTTGATTGTGCGGCATGATCGGCGAGATGTCGGCTGCCTGATCCTGGCCGACCACCCTAGCCATGGCAACTTCGAACTGGTCTATATGGGGGTGATGCCTCGGTATCGCGGGAAGCGGTGGGGAATCGACATCACCCGATTTGCCCAGTGGCGCACGGCATGCACGGGTCGCCAGCGTCTGGTGCTGGCCGTGGATGCCGCGAACGGGCCGGCTATCGGCATGTATCGGTCGGTCGGGTTTCAGGTTTGGGAGCAGCGCCGCGTGTTGGCCCGAGCGCCGCGGCCCGACGATGCCGGGGTCTGAGGTCGTGTTCCCCCGGCGCTTGCGGCTTGTTGGTTTAATCGGATTCACGCGGAATACTGGCGTGAATAGTAACCCGAAGCGTCAGCGAGGCCGTCTTTTCCGTCCTCGCTGACGCTTCGGGTTACCAAATCGACAAGCCACTTGCACCGGCGGCAGAGCGGAAGATTCTGCCACGCAACGAGTTCTGCCGAGCGGTCGACGACCGGCCTCGGGCCGGGTGAACAGGTTTTCCACCCTCGAACTCCAGTCTGGGGGCAGGCGGTCCCGTTTTGCCGGGCTGCCATGGAGATCCGTTTCTTCCGAAGAATCAGGCGTCGCGGGCGCGGAAAACGGAAAAATCGCGAATTGATCGGTGGGGGACGTTTGACAGCACAGCTAGCAGCGATACAATCAGCTTCTCGGGTGACTCAACAATCAAACGCGACGGCCGACCGCCGTCGATAACAGCCGTCTCTTCTGTCAGGATCCTTGGGCGCTGCCCCCTTCAGGGCAATCGCGCAAGCTATGCACCGATGCGATTCTGTGCCGGAAGAGGCTGCGCGCGGGGGACTCACAGGAAGTGATCACTCACGATAAGGAGATCGTGTCGGTTCTCCGTGCCAGGCTGGCCGAGAAGGTAGGCCGCGACCGGTTCGACCTTTGGTTCGGCGCCAACACCTGCTTCCTGTTGCGCGACGACTGCCTGACCATCGCGGTTCCCGATTCGCTCTCGCACGATTTCGTTCGCGCCAATTTTCGCGGGCAGATCCAACAGACTTGTGTCGAACTGCTCGGCGTCGAAGCCGAGTTGATTTTTGAAATCGATCCCGCGTTGGCCGGGGGCGATGAACCTAAAGCGGGAGAATCGGCCGGCAGCGGCGGGGAGTCGGCCCGAACGTCGTCTTGTTCCGCGGCGACGCGTCGCCGCGATGCCGGCCCGCGGAAGTGTGGCGAGACGCACCCGGCGGCTTCTCAAACGCATGGACACCGGCGGCGGTTTTCCAGCTTGAGTTCGTTTATCAAGGGACCGCAAAACCAACTCGCCCTTTCCTCGTCCGAAATGGTGGGCGGCGATCCCGGTTGCATGTCGCCGCTGTTGATCCACGGTCCGACAGGAGTGGGTAAAACACACCTGCTTGAAGGCATCTGGACGACGGTGCGAAAACAACGCGGCGGCCGATCGGTCGTCTATCTTTCTTCCGAGCAGTTCACGACCTATTTTCTCTCGGCCTTGCGGGGTAGCGGCTTGCCCAGCTTCCGGCAGAAGTATCGTGGGGTCGGCGTGCTGATCATCGACGATCTGCAATTCTTCATCGGCAAGCGATCCACGCGGATCGAACTGCTGCACACGATCGACACGCTGTTGCGCGACGGCCGGCAGTTGGTCTTCTCGGCCGACCGTTCGCTTGAGGAATTGGCCCCGTTGGGACGCGAGTTGATCACCCGCTTGGAAAGCGGAATGGTCAGCCCGATCGCACCGCCCGACCGGGCAACGCGCGTGGGAATCGTCCAGCAGTTGGCCCATCGCATGGGGATGCGCGTGCCGGACGACGTGCGGCGATACGTGGCCATGCACTTGACGCAACACGCCCGCGAACTGTCCGGTGCGTTGTGCCGTCTTCGGGCGACCAGCCGGGCGCTGGGACAACCGATCACCTTGGCCACGGCCGAGGAAGCGCTGGGCGACATGATTCACGCCAGCGAGCGGATGGTCCGATTGCCCGACATCGAGAAGACCGTCTGCGAACTTTTCGGCGTAACGCCCGACGCCCTGCACTCCAAACGCAAGGACACCGGCGTCAGCCATCCCCGGATGTTGGCCATGTGGTTGGCCCGAAAGCACACCCGTTCGGCGCTGAGCGAAATCGGGCGTTTCTTCGGCCGTCGAAGCCACAGCACGGTGGTTTCGGCGAAGAAACGGGTCGAGGACTGGATGGCCAACGACAAGTCGGTCGAACTGGCCGACCGCACGTCGTCGGTCGAAGAAGTCATCCGCCGCGCGGAACTCCGCCTGCTGGTCGGCTGAGTCTAACCCGGCGTGGGCTAAGCCCGCAACCCAACAGGACTTGCAAACATGCGCGCACGCTACACGGAAGAGGATAGCGCGGAGCGAAGGAGAAGATTGCAAATTGGCCATTGGTTATTGCAAATTGCAAATTACGGAAGTGATGAGTTCGGATGAGTTTGTGCGATGGCGCCGCAAGGCCGGCCACTGTTGCTGGAGCGGTCCCAACCCCCAAATTTGCAATTTGCATTAACCAATGACCAATTTGCAGTCTTTCCTCCGTCCATGTCCGAAAACGCATTGCCCCAAGAACCAATGCCGGCTAAGCTCGCAACCCAACAGAGCATACAAACATGCTCGCACGCTGCGCAGAAGTTACAGCGTAAGACTCTAACCCGGCCCGGGCTCCACCTGCTCGACCCGGCTGAGCAATGTTCCCCGGGCAACGCGCGTTTGGATTTGGTCGCCAACGGTCAGTTCGGCCGCGTTGCGGATCAACGGCCCGTCGTCGGCACTCTGGGTCAGGCTGTAGCCGCGCGCGAGCACGGCCAGGGGACTGAGGCTTTCCAGTCGGGCGGCCAGCGAGGTGAGCCGTTCCCGATTGCGTTGACCGTGCCCCTCGATGGCGCGCGTGGCGCGGGCGTCGAGTTCGTCGAGCCGGCGCGAGAGGTCGTGTAGCCGGTCCAGCGGTCGGCGAAAGACGTGATGGGCGGCCAAGGCGTCGAGTTGCGATCGGGCCGATGCCGCCCGGCCGCGCATGGCCGCGGAAAGCCGGTTGTGCCACTGTCGTAATCCGGCGGCGACTTCGTCGGCCGCGGGCGCAACCCGTTCGGCCGCTTCGCTGGGCGTCAGTGCGCGAACGTCGGCGACCAGATCGGCCAGCGTGACGTCGATCTCGTGACCCACGGCCGAGATGACCGGGATGCGCGAGGCGAAGATCGCCCGAACCACGACCTCTTCGTTGAACGCCCAAAGGTCTTCCAAGCTGCCGCCGCCGCGGGTGACGACGAGGCAGTCGACCGGCTGGCTACGC
>JABMRP010000474.1 GCA_013202535.1 Planctomycetota bacterium | reverse complement strand
GGTTGGCCAGCGTGGCCTCGCGGATCAATGCCTGTAAGTCGGTATTGGCGTCTTTGTCGTCTTTGTTTTCCTTGAGCTTGGCTTCGATCTGGCCCAATCGCTCGAGAAACTCCTTGCCGCGGGCATAGCGATCGCCGTACTCGCTATGGAGATCCTCGATCACCCGGCGAGCCGACTCGACCGTGTTGACCGGTACGTCGCCGTTGTTGACGGCCCGTGCCTGTGATGTCAACAGCGTGGCGGTCATCAGACCGACACATAACAACAGCGCCGAACGCCTGGCGATCCTGCAAGACATACTCATGGGATTCCTTCGTGGGTGGGTGTAAACCGACGGGTGAAGCGGTTGGCGGGGAGGGCACGGTGGGTACCGCTGCCCAGGCACAGGCTTGTGGGATACCCGTCAGTTCCCGAAATGCCCAGGCACGGGACCTATTGTATCTCGCGTGGGGCCGATTTCCAAGATGTTTTGGGATCGGCGGGACACAGATTGCCGGGTGGTACGTCATGGCTAGAAGTACGGGTATATCCATGGTAGACGGTTTTCCATCTGCCCCGGTGATCGGAAATTACTTGCAATACCGACAGAACTTGCGTATTCTGAATAAATTGCACAGGTTCCCGTCTTTGCCGGCTGCGTGCCGCGAGATCTCATCTTATTGGAGAGTTTCACTATGAGACGTCAGGCTTTTGTATCGTCGTTGGTGGTTGTCTTGGTCACGATGGCCGGTACTACCATGGGGGCTACCGTTATGATCGGCCCCGGTGCCGGCACCGGCAGCGACTCCGCACCCGATTCCGGGGATCGGTTGAACGTCGAGCGGGACTTCGTGCCCCTGCCCGCGATGACCTACAACGTCGACAGTTTCTCCTTTGACTCCTCCGGCACATCGGGCACGGTCACGCCGTTTCTGGCCACCGGATCGCCCAGTACGTACACCACGGTATGGGTCGGGCCGGACTTCAACACCAGCGCCACGGGCATCGTCACCGACACGTACGCGCCCGGCTCGCAGACGGTCGCGCTGTCTTCGGCGGCCAACATGTTTGCCGGCGTCTACACCGCCGGCGGGCGGGTGGATTACAGCGGCGGTGGAAATATAGACCACGACAACAGCTTTTCCGCGCCGACGCCCGGCAGCACCATCGACGGGTTCAGCAACGCCAATCTCGGCCGGACGTATGCCTTCGAGGTCAACCTCTCCACGCCGCCGATGGACGTCGCGTTCAGCACGGCCACGATGAGCGGCGACGCCGACTCCGGCATCGCCGTCGACAAGCTCTACACGCACGCGGTCGACACCGCCGGCACCGCGGCCGGGCGATCGGTCAACGGCGTGCCGTTCGAGCGGGGCCTGGCCCCCGTGGGCGGTAATGCCTCTGGCACCAACTGGAGTATCACCGGGGCCAACAGTGGATGGAGCGGTTCGTCCGGCAATGTCACCGGCGACACGGGAACGCTCATCTCGGACTTCTGGTACGCCGGGAATCCGCAGACGACGACCCTGACGGGCCTGGAGCCCGGCCGGGAGTACATCGCCACATGGTACAACCGTGGCTTCGGCTCCCCGGGCAACCGAGTTCAGACCGTCAGCGTGGACGACGGCACCGGCGGGCCGGCGATCGGCCTGAACGTCTTTGATCAGAACTTCTCCGGCGACGGCAACGGGAATCTGCTGAACTTGGCCTATACGGCCCCGGCCAGCGGGGAGATCCGCGTATCATTTACGCCCCATAACTCGGCCAACTCGTTCCACCAGTACGCCTTCACCAACGAGCAGCTCGGGCCTCCACCTCCGCCGTTCGACGTGACTCAGCCCGCCAACGACTGGTCCGCGGAGATCGAGGCCGGGACGTACAGCCATGCGCTGAACTTCGGCACGACCGCCACGTCGGTCAATGGTGTGCCCTTTACGGCCGCTGGAATAGGCGACTTCGCCAGTGGCGGTGGAAACAACACCTACACCAACGCGTGGACCGGAGCCGACGGCAATAACATCACCGGCGACAACGGCCTTGCGGACCAATTCCTCCACGACGGTGGGAGCCAGGCGAACATCAACCTCACCGGTCTGGTACCCGGACAACAGTACCGCATGAAGCTCTTCTTCGTGGGGTGGGACGGCACCGACCGGACGACGCTCATCAACGATCTCGATGCCTTCGGCGAAGAGGCCTCCTTCAACCCCACCGTGCCCGGAGTAGACAATGGCACCGTCGTCAGCTACGTGTATACCGCCCAACCGGACGGCCAGTTGAACCTCTCGCTCTCGTTCGCCAACAACAATTCGCCGCATACGTATTCGCTTACGAATCAACTGCTCGCCACCGGGCTGTCGGCGGGGACCTTCACTCCCGCCCCGCTCACCGGCGACGCCGACAGCGGCATCGACGCGGGCAGGGCCTACACCCACGCGATCAACTACAACCACACCGGCAACACGACCGTCAGCGGAGCCGTGTTCACCG
>JABMRP010000473.1 GCA_013202535.1 Planctomycetota bacterium | reverse complement strand
GCTCAACTGAACTGCCAAACGGCCATTTTGAACATGTCGCGGAGCCGGCGGTTGGCGGCCAGCACGGCGGCCGGCTCGAAGCCGCAGTGGACCAGGCAGTGCTCGCA
The DNA here is from genome assembly GCA_013202535.1 of Planctomycetota bacterium. Taxonomy (GTDB): domain Bacteria; phylum Planctomycetota; class Planctomycetia; order Pirellulales; family Thermoguttaceae; genus JABMRP01. Next base: position 3,303 of record JABMRP010000473.1, on the reverse strand, counting down.
GCGGGGATCGTGGCCCGGGCCGACGTGGTCCCAGTCGGTCGCTTCGAGCAGTTCGGCGTAGGTCCGATAGTGGTCGTCGGTGATCAGGTAGCAGGGACCTTTCCAGCCGCGGACGTTGCGGGTCGGATTGGCCCAGGCGGCGCAGGTCAACTCGCGCTGGCCGCGCAAGAATTCGAGATAGACCGGCGAGGTGAACAGGCGAAATCGGCCCAGTAGGGATTCCGCCTGGCGAAACTTCTCGTGGACCTCCCCCCGGGTCATGAAGATCCGCTCGGCGGCGTCCGCGTCGTCGGCTTCGACCGCCTGGTAACCGTAGGCCGGCGAGAGCATAAATCCGCCCACCCCGATTTCGGTGAGAAAGTCCATCAGCACGGCGATCTCGTGCAGGTCGGTATCGCGGTAGACGGTCGTGTTGGTGCAAACGGAAAACCCGGCGTCGACCGCGGCGCGGATCCCGCACATCGCCTGAGCGAACACCCCGTCGCTCCCGACCATCCGATCGTGGGTCGCTTCCATACCGTCGACGTGGACGTTGATGAACAACCGCTTGTCTCGCGGCAAGACGGGTAGTTTCTTCTGCAGCAGCAGCCCGTTGGTGCAGAGATAGATATGTTTGCGGCGGTCGAGGATCTTCTGGAGCAACTCCTCGACGCCGGGATAGATCAGCGGTTCACCGCCGCAGACGCTGACGATCGGCGCTTCGCACTCGTCGACCGAAGCGAGACACTCGTCGATCGAGAGCCGGTCGGACGTGGTGTCGGCATATTCGCGAATCCGCCCGCACCCGACACATTTCAAGTTGCACGCGTGCAGCGGTTCGAGCATCAGCACCAACGGGAAGTGCTTCGAGCCGGAGAGCTTCTTCTTCAGCAGATAGGCCGATAGTGAGCGGGTGAGCGAGAAGGGAAATCGCATGAGGGAGGGGCCTTGGAGATGTAATCGTCGGTTTCGGTTCAGCCGCGCCGCGAGGTCCGGTCTTCCGTGTCGATTGGCTCCGGTGCGACGGCCAATCGCGGTTGGGGGACGTCGACGTCGGCCAGCGAGGCGCCCAGCTTGACCGCACACCGGGCCAGGGCCATCAACGGGAAGTAGATCGGGTAGTAGTGGTAGCGGAGGTAGAACACCCGGGGGAAGCCGGTGCCGGTGAATTCCGGTTCGTCCCAAGTGCCGTCGGCTCGCTGCCTATCCACCAGGAAACGGACACCCCGGGCGACGGCCTGGTGCTGGCCCAATCCGGCGGCCAACAACCCCATCACGGCCCAGGCAGTCTGCGAGGCGGTGGCCGGTCCCTGGCCACGCAGGCTGGGATCGTCGTAGCTGTCGGGCGATTCTCCCCATCCACCGGACGGCTGTTGATAGGCCAGCAACCAGTTGGCTCCGGCGGCCATGGCCGGATCGTCGGCGGCGATGCCGACCGCTTCGAGCCCGACCAACACCTGCCAGGTGCCGTAGACGTAGTTCACACCCCAGCGGCCGAACCAGCTTCCGTCGGCCTCTTGGGTCTTGCGCAGATAGGCCACGGCCCGGTCCACTGCCCTGTCGCCCACGCGCCGGCCCATGCGCCCCAGCGCTTCGAGCGAGCGGCCGGTGAGGTCGGCCGTGCTGGGGTCGATCATCGCGTTGTGATCGGCAAACGGGACATGGCAGAGGAACTCGTGGTCGTTGTTTCGGTCGAAAGCGCCCCACCCGCCGTCGTCGTTTTGCATGGCCAACAGCCACTTCGTGCCTCGATCGATGGCCTTGGCCGTTCGGTCCAGTTGGGCGATTCGCCCTTTGGCGTCGGCGGCGTGGGTGATCGTTTCCTCGGTGACCAGCCGCAACTCGGCCGGCAGCGATCCGTCGACCCCGGCCCCATGGCCTTGCTCGGCAAACTGATCGGCCAGGACCATCAGGGCCATGGCCGAGTCGTCGCAATCGGGAAAGTAGTCGTTGGCAAACTCGAAGCACCACCCTCCCGGCTCGGCCTTGACCGTCTCCGACCAATCGCCCGGCCGGGTAATCTGCTGGTCGAGCAGCCAGTTGATCGCCCGGGACATTTCCGGCCGGTCGGGCTGCGTTCCCGCCTCGGCCAGCGCCCGCAGCGCGAGGGTCGTATCCCAGACGGGCGACTTGCACGGCTGGAGCCGGTCGGTCTCGGTCTCTTCGTCATGCAGAACGAGCCCCTGGAGTTGCTCTTGGCAGGATCGCATCTCGGGGCTGTCGTCGGCGTAACCCAGGCACCGCAGCGCGATGATGCTCCAGACGATGGGCGGGAAGATGGCGCCCAGGCCGTCGCTATTCTCCAGTCGCTTCAACATCCACCGCTCGGCGGCCTTCACGGCTCGACGCCGCAGGGGCAGGACCCGGTGTCGCTGGCACCAGCGGAGCATCCGGTCGGCCGTGCGGAAGAACCGATCCCAACTCAACAGGCCCTTGCCGCCGGCGCTGCCCGGACATTGCAGCGGGGCCCAGTCCTCGGGCTCCTTGAGGAATAGCTCGCGAATCCCCAGTTTCGGATCGATCCGGCGCACCGGCTGCCGGGCCGAGATGATCGACAGCGGCACGATGATCGTCCGCGACCAGGCACTGACCGCGTAGAGATTGATCGGGAACCACTTGGGCAACAGCACGGCCTCGGGGGGCACGGCCGGACATTGGTCGTAGGATATTTGCCCCAGAAGAGCCAGATAATAGCGGGTGAAGCTGTTCACGGCGTCGGCCCCGCCGGCGGCGAGAATCGCCTCGCGGGCGCGCTGCATGTACTCGGCGCTCGGGTCGTGACCGGTTAGTTTCAGCGCGAAATAGGCTTTCACGCTGCCGCTGATCTCGACGCGGCCGCCGGGATACATGGCCCAACCGCCGTCGGGAAGCTGCTGCTCGACAAGATATCGCGCCGCCCGCCGCGCTTCCTGCGAATGCTCACGCCCCAGGAAAGCCAACAGGAGAATGGTCTCACTCTCCAGAATCGAGTCGCCCTGCAATTCGGCGACCCAATGGCCTTGGGGGTGTTGTTGGCCGAGCAGCCATTGCCGGGTGCGCGCCACCGCGCGCCGCAGACTATCGACCAGCCGATGTTCGGTATGAACTGCCACGGTGGCGGATTCACCAAAGTGGCCTTCCCGTCCCGTCGTGGACAGAAGGCGCACGTGCTGAGGGTATCTCATCCGAGTACTCATCCTGAGTTGGTAAGCGGTCGTCCATGACACGCAACGCCCGTATGATAACCGGGCTCGGGTAGCTTACGCCATCCCCCCGTGTTCGACAAGAGCCGTTTGGCCCGTTGAAAAAGTCGTGTGCCACTGCTTGCTTGCAAGCAGTGCGTGT
>JABMRP010000472.1 GCA_013202535.1 Planctomycetota bacterium | reverse complement strand
CCAGTCTACTTGCTCCCCGGCCCCGTGTCACGCCGCCCGGAATCGGACGACGCGCTCGGCACACATCTAATGCCGTAACACGTTACTAGACCATACGTTACGGCCCACCTCCACGCCCTTGTGAATCACGGGTCCCAAGCAGAATCGATGAAGAAAACCTTTGACACGGCAAACCGCCGTTGCTAGGGTGGCGGCAGGCGGATAACGCGCGTTATCTGCCAGGAACAGCGTGATACCGGGCCTTGCGCGCGAGCGCGGGGATCTCAGCCTATGCCCAACTCCGACACAAACACTCCGGTCACCATGCTCGATGTGGCCAAGCGGGCCCACTGCTCGCGAGCCGCCGTGTCCCATGTCTTGATGGGAACGGGCCAAGGGGTCATCAAGGTCGGTAAGGAAACGGCCGCTGGAATCCGCCGCGCCGCGGGTGAGTTGAAGTTCCATCCCAACCACGCCGCACGCCAACTCGCCGGCAAGCGCAGCCGGCTTCTGGGTGTGATTGCGGACGATTGGTCCTCGGCCACGGGAGTGCGCATCTTCACCTGGCTCGAGAAGAACGCGGCCGAGCGGGACTATCAGGTCTTGACCTCGCAAACGGGCAACGATCCGCGGCGGTTCGAGCGATCGGTGGCCACATGCCTCAGCCGGGGCGTCGAAGGGGTCGTCTGCGTGGGCTACCGAAGCGAAGAACAATGGGCGGAAGTGGGCCCGCTGCTTGCCAGGTTCCCGCACGTCGTAAGCGTGTTTGCCCGGCCGAATATCCCGGGCGTCGAGTATGTCGACATCGACGCGGCGGAAGCAACCCGGCAGAGCGTAACCCATTTGTTGGATCGCGGCCGCAAGCGGATCGGACTGTTGCTGGAGGATCTCGATCTCGTGCCGAACCGGCAGCGGCACGAAGCGTTTCTCCAGACCCATCGCGAGTTGGGCCTGCCGGTCGATGAGAAACGAATCTACGTGGGCACGAAAGACTGGTACTACGACCGGCCGGAATTCGAGCAGCAGATCGACGGCGCGCTGGACCGGCTCCTCGGCGAAGGCCGAGCCGACGCGCTGCTGGCCGACGACGATTACGGTGCGGCCGTGTTAATTCGGGGGCTGTCGCGCCGCGGACTGCGCGTGCCCGAGGACGTTGCCGTGGTCGGCTACGGCAACCATCTGGTTTCCCACTTTTTGAACCCCGAACTGACGACGATCGACATTCGGGTGCAGGAGGTTGTCTATACGGCGGTTGCGATGCTGACCGAAGCAATCGACGGGCCCGAGAGCGGTTCGATGCAATCGGTGACACTGCGACCGGAGTTACTGGTTCGTAAATCGAGTTGAGAAATCACGGGGCGGTTACACTGAGTGTTTTGAAACATGCGACGATGCGTAATCCACGAATTGTTTCCGTTTTTCTACCACAGGAGAAATGAGCTATGAGAAACTGCAAGCGAACGTTATTTGTCGCGATGGCGGTAGCAGCCATGCTGCTGTTGCCGGCTCTATCGAGGGCGGCAACGATTACCGGCCTTACCCTAAGCGACGGGACGACCGATTTCACGGTCGTTGAGGCCGACCACTACGACGGAGACGGCAACCCGCCTCTTGGCAATACGGTCAAGACGGCCGGTGACGGCAGCGGCGATGGTTTGGGTTGGTCGCTTTGGAATACGAACAACAGTACCGACAACCGCTGGTGGTACAGGGACGGCGGGATACCCTCCGGCTGGGCTGGCCTCGGAGGTACCGACAACCGGCGGTTCGAACTCAAAGGAACCGAAAGCGCCGAGATCACGACGAGCGTTTCGGCGTTGCCGGCCAACACGTACGACGTCTATGTCATTGCGACGGAGCGGGCCAATGCCACCTACCAGTTCTTGGCGGATCTGGGCGCACCGGCGACGACTCCCGTTACCATTGATGCCACGACGCCCACCATCGACGTCGCGGGTAGCGATCCCTTCTTCCTTTACGCGCTTCCCGCAGGCACGACCGGCCCCGGCACGACGGCCTTCGATCTGCACTGGAACATTGGGAACGACGACACCGTTCGCATGGTCGGAGTGGGGTACGTGGCCACAGGCGAGGCCCCGACGGTACCCACCGGCATCATCAGTTTCAACATGCACGGAGGTCAAGACTACATCGCCAACGGCGGCGCCAGCCCCCAGGCAAACGGCATGGCCCTCACGGAGACGGCGGGAGCACCCGGCGTCAACGCGGCAAACTGGAACAATATTTTCACCGATTACAGAAGCGACAACCTTCAGACTCCCGCGCCGGCCGGTCTTTTGAACAACCAGAGCCCCGGTCCCTACGGCGGCAACTGGACCGACACCTACGGCGACCCGGTCGACGATCAGGGCAATCCCGTGACCGGCATGACCGTCAACTGGTACGACCAAGGTTCCAGAGGCAGCAGCGGGAGCGGCACCGACGATCAAAAGATGTTTGGTTCGGATTGGGATCCCTTCAATCGGGGCGGCGACACTGCCGGCTCGCCCGACAGGATCAACGCAACCGGGCCCCCCGATGCGCAAATCACCGTCACCGGAATTCCTTACTCCGAATACGACGTATACGTTTACGTAGGCGGGGGAAGCGAGCCGTGGGGCGATCGAGGCGGGACATTTATCGCCAATGGAATCGAGAAGGGGTTAAGCTTCTTGAGCGTGGCGGATGGCGTGTATGTGGAAGTGCCCACCGACGGTGCTTTCCAGTTGCAGGGAGGGGGATCAGCCCCCACGCCCCCGTCTCCCTGGGACGGCACCTTCGTCCACTTCACCGGCCTGTCCGGCGATCTGACCCTCATTACAGACGCCACCACGGACGGCGGACAGCGATTGCGCATCGCCGGTTTCCAGATCGTCAACACCGGGTCGGCCGACGTCCCCGAGCCTTCCACCTTGGCCCTGGCCGCCCTGGGGCTGTTCGGGCTGGGGCTGTTCGTTCGGCGGCGCCGACGATAAGAACTCGAGATTCAAGAACAACCTCGCGAAGCTTCAACAACCATTCTTTTTCATAGGAGGCGAAAGCCATGACTCTTCGATCGACAACGACTCTGATCCTGCTGACCATGGGACTTGTGG
>JABMRP010000471.1 GCA_013202535.1 Planctomycetota bacterium | reverse complement strand
GAAGGATGCGGGATTGTCCGGTGGCTTGCCGCCGCTCGCCGCACAAGCTTCCAAATACCAACTCAGCCACTTTCGTGGGTTGATCTTCCAAAGAGCCAACGTCGCGAAAATCGAAAACATCATGACCGCCAATCGACCCGACCATTCGGCGCCGCTGCCATAGTAGTTCTTGCGACCAACCGCCGGGTTGCGGATCAAGCGTTCGCCATAGTTGTTGTCCAGCGGAATGCGTGGGTCGTCGACGAACAACGTCAAGCCGCTGTAATGCTCGGTCAAACTGATAAGCACTTTGCGGCATGGCTCGCGAAGTGTGTCATCGGCCAGTTCGCGATCTCGTTGCGCCGCCATCGCAGCAACGTGCTGACGCAACTTGGCGTCGTCGGCGGCGAACTCGGCAGTCTCCCGCGGATGCCGCAGTCGCTGGCGATTCAAACGATACAACTCGCGGATCCGACGCAGCCACGTCAATGCCCACGCCGTGAGTTCCGGGTAGCCTTTGCCGACTCGCACAAAGTCGCGTCGAACGTGCGCCCAACAAAACGCCAGCAACAGCTTTCCCGCTTTGACTTGCCGCATGATTTTGTAGGCAATGTAGCGATCGACCATCAACACGCCTTGCACGGCGTCGCCAAAGTGCGACTGCGGTACGTCGTGACTGCGGCTGGGGTCGAGCACGTAAACGACGGAGTCTTCACCGGCGAACAACCACAACCACCAAAGATGGCCCGTTTTTCCGGCCTTTTCCGCGAAAACTTTCCAGCGAGTCTCGTCCGCATGAAAGTACGCTGACAGCAGATGGTGAGCACGAATCCCATCGTAAATCGGCGTCAGCAGCGGCTCGATTCGCTTGAGCCCGTCAGCGATCGTTCCCGGCGCGAGGCTTAGTCCCAACAGCCGAAGCTGCTCGATGACGCGGTGCATTGGCCGCTGCAAGTGAAACTTTTCCAGTAGCAGATGCACCCACAAGCTCGTGCCGTAGATGCTCTTGGGCAGGACTTTCGGCGGCAGCGGCGCGATGACGGTTCGAGGTTGACTCGAGCAGTCGCAAGTTTGTCGGTAACGCTTGCGGGAAATCACTCGACGATAGACAATGGTTTCGATTTCGATTTGTTCGACGGCGTCGGTCAGCCCAAGATCGGCCAGCGGCTTGCCGCAGCAATCACAGATTTTGGCGTCTCTGGACAGATCGATCAGTTCCTCGCGAGCCGTCAAGTGCGAGTAGTCTCTTCGCTTCGGCGCCGGGCGTCCCGGTTGTTGTCCGCGTTTCTTTTTGGACGTCGCCGGATTCTGTGGGTCATCGAGATCATTGGAGCGATCCGTGGCGGATTGTTTCTCGGATTGTTTTCCGAAGCGTTCCGCCTTGAGTTGACGAATTTCCGCCTTGGCGGAATCGAGTTCGGCTTGCAGCTTTGTGTTTCGATCCACCGCGCGAGCATGCATGCTCTTCCAGTAGGCCACATCACAACGCAGTTCGTGGACTTCCTGCCGCAACTGCTGGACGATCGTGGTCAGTGATCGCAGTTGTTCGTCAACGGAATGTTGTTCTAATACCGGAGCACTCATAGTGCTCTGATTTAGATGATTTTCCCCGGCAACGCCAGATCAGTTCGGTAATCTTCCACCCCTTTGGCGAATATTTACTAACTCTTGGCTCGTGATGTTACTCGCGGTAGACTGTTCTTCGAGTAGCAACACTGCTTGCGAGCAAGCAGTGGCACACAACCGTTGACGAGCGGGGCCAACCGCATGAACACCACCAGCCGCCTTCTGTTGGCTCTTGCTGCCGGGTTGACCGTCGGGTGTGGTTCCGATCTGGCGGAAGTGACGGGGACCGTCTCGCTGGACGGCGGGCCGCTGGACTCGGGGACGATCGTCTTCCAGGGGCCCGATCTACCCCAAGGCGTCGGCCAAATCGGCGAGGACGGCTCGTACCGGATCTCCACCGGGACGCAACGGGGGTTACCGCCCGGGCAGTATCGCGTGACCGTCACGGCCTACAAGACCCGAACCGGCCGGGACGAGCAGGAAGCGCCCATCCCCGAGTTTCTCACGCCGGTGCGATACAACAACCCCGAGACGTCCGGCCTGACGGCCGACGTCGAGCCGGGCGGCAACCGGTTCGATTTCACGCTGGAGCCGTGAAAGGGGGCCGAGTTTTCTCGTTCCCGTGGCCGGGATCTGGGATTGCACCATCGGGCCAATCGGGCGACAATTCCCGCTGGTTTTCCCGGAACGGATTCCACCTTTCCCGGGACGGATTTCACTGCACTCCAGGGGACGGAACCCATGTCAGCACCTCACTCCCCGCACCCGGATCTCACGCCACATACGTCCGACTTCCGCGTCGCGCCGCTGGATAGTACCCAGCCGGCGTCGCTGCCGGGCACTTCCCAACCACTTCGCCAGCGGACCACGCCGCGGGCAGCCGAAGCGTTGCGGATGTGGCTTCGCTGGAACGAAGCCCACGAACAGTTGACCGCCCAGATGTTTCAGGCGGGCAGCGATCCGGCCCGGCTCGACGATCTGGCCGAACAGGTCGACCAGCTTCGCCGACAGGCCGTGGCAGCCTCCCACGAAGTCCTCCACCGGCCCGTCCACGACACGCCGGCCGACTCGGGTGCGTCCGCGTAGCTCGGCAACGTCTGACCTCGGTCACCCAATGGCAGAGTCGCCACCCCCCCCGTAGGATGGGTGCCAATGAAAGAAACCGGTTGAAATTCCTGGCATTGCCTCTAGGTGGCTGTTAGAATCGGCCGTAGTGAGGGGAATTCCCCTTCACCGCGATTGCTTGGCGAATCGAGCCACGTCGGGTCGTTCGCCGCCCCTTTCTGATTGAACCTTATCCTTACGTGCATCCTTTCTTGGGGGGAGTTCCGGCCATGTTCCGTCGACGAAATGCGCGACTTCTTCGTTTGCCATGTACCACGGCAGCCGCGTGCGGGTTGATCTGGCTTGTCTGTTCAGCGGCGATGGCTGGGCCAAGTTATGAACAGGCCGTGCTCGACAGCAGCCCGATCGCCTACTGGCGACTGGGCGAAACGACCGGCGTAACGGCCGCGAGTCTGATCGACCCGACGGGCACGAACGGCACCTACACCAATCCCGGCAATATCACGCTCGGTCAAGCCGGCCCGGGACCGGGCGACGGGCTGCCGGGATTCGACGCGGGCAACCTCGCGCCGCTATTTGGCGGCAGCGGCGGGTATGTAAGTCTGCCTGGGGGATTTCTCCCCACCGGCAGTACGCCGCGTACTTTGGAGGGCTGGTTCAACGGCGGCGATAACAACCAGACGTTCTTCAACTACGGCCCCAACAGCAGCGGCAAGCGCATGTCCGTCACGGCCAGCAATTCGCGCGTGGCGGTGGCCGTCAGTGGTCACAACTACGGCATCAACGGGTTATCGCTCTCCGGCTGGAACCATTTGGCGATCGTTCTTCCCCAAGGACAGAACAAGTCGGACCAGTTTCGGTTCTTCGTCAACGGCGAAGAAATCTCCGATGCCGCCACGGGTCTGGCTGGCAGCACGAAGACCGTCAACACCACGGACTCGGCACAGCGGATTGCACGCACGCAAGGCTCCGCAACCTTCCCGGGCCTGATCGACGAAGTCGCCGTCTACGATCGAGCCTTGGGGCGCGAGGAGATCCTCTCCCATTACATGGCGGCCGAAGGGCAATCGGCGCAATACTTCTCCTTGTACCAAACGGCCGACCTGCCGGAACTGGAAATTTCCAACTACGCGGGCGTCAACAACGTGCGGCTCAACGACGGCGTCGGCCTGAATTCACCCATGACCAACGAGCAGCTATTCGTGGGTGACGCCGGCAACAATGTGGGCAACCGCGCGCTGGTCGACTTCGACATGACTGCATTGGCGGGCTGGCAGGCAATCGGCGACGCGACGCTCCGGTTCCGCGTGAACGGAAAGCAAGGCACGGTCAACGCTGCCGACGCATTCGAGCTTTACCAAATCGCCGACGAAAACGGCACGTTTGCCTACGGCCAGTCGTCGTGGAATCACCTCGTCCAGTCGGACACCACGCCGTGGCAAGACCTCTCGGGCAACGATCTGCCCACCGGTACCAGCCCCGCCGGTGCATTGGGCGCCCCGGGCGAAGGCTACGGGACCGTTCCACTGGACACGATCAGCCAATCGAGCTATCCCACCGGATCCTTCGTCGAGTTCAATGTCCCCCAAGCCGTTGTGCAGGACATGCTCGACGGCAACTTCCCGGGCTTCCTGCTTCGCCACGAGGATGAGGACTTGGCCGGGCGCCTTACGCTGAACGACGTCCGTTCCGGGGCCAACGGCCCGACACTGAGTCTGCTCGTCGCGCCGGCCGACGTGCCGGTTCCCACCACCGGGTAGGCCGGGGCGGTGATGGCCGACGCGCCGCTGTTGTATCTGCGGATGGAAGAGACTGCCGGGCCGGTGGCCTTCAACACGGCCAATCCCGGGGCCAACGCCATCTACGCCAACGCGCCCGCACTGGGGCAAAGCGGCCCAGGCAGCGCCGACGGAATGGCCGGCTTCGGCCCAACGAACAACGCCGTGGGGCTCGACGGCATCGACGACACGGTCGAAATCCTCCCGCTGGCCGTCTCTGGAAACGCCGCCCGAACCTACGAGGGCTGGTTCAACGGCACCGAGTCGGAACAGGCGTACCTCTCGATCACCGGCGGCACGGGTCGCCGCACGAGCATCACCGCCGCCAACGACGAGGTCTCCATGGCCGTCAACGGACACCGCTTCGGCGTGACCTTTAACTCGACCAACATCGGCAGCCCGCAGAGCAACATCTTCACGCCCGAGGAACTCGCGCCGGGCTGGCATCATTTCGCCATCACCCTGCCCGACGGGGCGACCCGGTCGAATGAGTTCGAGTTCATCGTCGACGGCGTCGATGTCACGCCTTACGCCCGAACCCTGGCCGGAAGCGCCAAGACCGTCAATACGCTGAGCGATTTCGGCCGTCTGGGAGCGACCGATACCGGCCTTCCGATGGCCGGCACCGTCGACGAGTTCGCCGTTTACGATCGGGATCTCGGCTGGCAGGGCGTGGCCGACCATTTTGGCAGCGCACATAACGACCTGGCTACAATCACCCAGAACACCTTTGACCCGAGCCTACTTCAGTCGGTAGCGATCCAGTCGCACGACCAATGGCCCGACACGCCGGACAATACCGATCGCTCCGATATCCTCCGCGTGCGCGAGCGGACGACCGGCGGCAGCAACCAAGAGGTCCGCACGCGATCCTTCTTCGAGTTCGATCTCAGTGAACTGGAGGGAGAGCAAGTGCTCGGCGCGATGCTCATCCTCAACCAGGACTCGCGCAACACGAACACGGCCTACCTGACCCTGGGCCGCGTGACCGACGATTGGACGGAAGGGACGGTGGCCTTCGATCAGGCGTTTGCCGACGAGTTCACCTTTGGCGGTACGAACACCTCGGCAACGGGCGACGACAAGGTCTCGTGGATCGACGTGACCGACATCGTGAGCGGTTGGGTCGATGGCACCGAGGAGAATCACGGTTTTCGGCTGGCGCTTCGCGACCGGGGGTTCTATATCGCCGACTTCTACGACAGCGGTCCGCTGGCCCCGCAACTGATCGTCACCACGATGGCCGTGCCAGAACCGGCGGGCTTGGCACTATTGGCGTTGGGTGGTATGTTGCTGTTGGTGTTTTGGCGGCGAAAAGGGAGTCGGGCTGCAAATTCCCTCGGATAGGAGGCCACAGGTTCGATGAAGAACCAATCGCGGCAGGAACCGGCTGTCAGGCCGGCGGGGTTCACGCTGGTCGAGCTACTCGTGGTGATTGCGATCATCGGGATCCTCATCGGGCTGTTGCTGCCGGCGGTGCAGTCGGTGCGGGCGGCGGCGAGGCGGATCCAATGCGCCAACAATCTCAAGCAAATCGGGCTGGCGATGCACAACTACCACGCCGCCTACAATAGCCTGCCGCCGGGGACCATCCAGCGAGGCACCAGCAACGCGGCCGAAACGCACGTGATCAATTGGGCTATCAGCATCCTGCCCAATTTGGAGCATGAGGCCCTGTTCAAGTCGTACGACCCGCGATTGTACAACGGTCACGACCAGAATCTGCCGGTGCTCAAGACGTTGTTGCCGGTGATGCGATGTCCGGCCGATTCGGACTCCAACCAGTTGCACGTGCCCACCCAGTTTCGCGACGAACCGATCGCGCCCGGCTCGTACAAGGGCGTGGCAGGACGTCGCTGGGGATCGCAAAACGGCTACTGGGACTATCCGCCCTTCGCCTCCCAGGCAAAGAGCCACCTCGCGGGGCGCGGCCCGCTACACATGGTGGGGATCGGCAATCACGACTGCGAAACATTCGACACGATCCGCGACGGCACCTCCAATACCCTGCTGGTCGGCGAATACCACACGAAAACGAAGCCGGACAGGAAGGCCTACTGGGCCAGCGCCCATTCGTTCCATTCGCTCGGTACGCCGCAACTGGAGTCGTACACCCGGGTGCCCGACTGGGAGTGGTGTAACGGTCCGCAAGCCGCCGGCGGCATGTTTTGGCAATGCCACCGCGCATTCGCCAGTTTGCATCCCGGCGGGACGATCCAGTTTGTCTTGGGCGATGGTTCCGTCCGTTCGCTGAGCGAGAACATCGACGGCCGGCTGTTCGAGGATCTGGGTACCATTCACGGCGGGGAAGTCGTCGCCGGGTTTTAGTTCAGCCCAGGCACTTGTGCCCGGCGTTGGGAGGGAGATGCGAACGATCGGGCTTCAAAACGCCGGGCACAAGTGCCTGGGCTAAACTTCACCATGGACCACCTCAAACCATGACACGTCTTCTCTTAACGCTCGCACTGCTTGTCGCCGCCGGCTGTGGGGGCGAGTCTTATCCGCTGGCGCAGGTCTCGGGGACCGTGACGCTCGACGGGAAACCGCTACCCGAGGCCCGGGTCTTCTTCGAGCCCAAACGCAAAGGCGAGAACATCAACTCCGGTTTCGGGTCGACCGCCACCACAAACGAACAAGGCCGTTTCCAACTCACTTCCCTTGGCGGCGATTCCGGGGCGGTCATCGGCGAGCATTACGTGCTTATCCGCACCATCCGTGGCGAGGAAGGGCCCAACGGACAGGTGGTCATCGTCTCTCGCGAGAAACTGCCCTCCCGATACCACGATCAGTCGACCCTCATCTTCACCGTCCCCCCGGACGGCACCGAGCAGGCCGATTTCGCACTGACTTCCGATCCGTAAGGGGCCGTCGAACCTACGAGGGAATGATTCTCCGCGGGTGCGCGATGCTCATCCTCAAACAGGACTCGCGGACTCGCGGCCCACTGGCGTCCTCCCTCGGACCGGTGTATGCTAGCACCTGCGTACGGTGGGGTCCACCTGCGTATGGTGGGGTCCAGGTCGCCTCGGTCATCTCCCTCGCGGCTGCCTCGCCGGGCTCCGCGGCAAGAGAAACATCGGCCCATGTGCCGAGTACGACGGTCAACGTGACCGTGAAGAGTAGTGTGACCGAGGAGAGTGCTTCGCAAAAAAGACTCCCGTCCCCTTTTTCGCCCCGCGGCGAGCAATGTCTCCCGCCGCGTAGTGTACCAGGGATCCGGGCGATGGGCCACGTCACTCGCCGAAACAAGTGATCGTGCCGTCTTGCATCGCCATGTGGAAACGACCGCATGAGGAATGTCAGGCTACCGGAGCATCGCAGGCCTTGAGGAGTTCCTTCGCGGAGGCGTATTCGGCTACCGTGGAAATCAACGCCTTACGGTCAATGGGTTTGGTCAGATAGTCGTCGCAGCCGGCCGCCAGGCACCTGTCTCGGTCGGTGCTCATGGCGTGCGCCGTCAGTGCGATAATCGGGCCGGTGTACCCCGCCTCGCGCAGCTTACCGGTCGCAGCGTAGCCGTCCATGACCGGCATCTGCATGTCCATCAGGATCACGTCGAACGGGTTGCCCTCGGCTCGTGCGGCCAGGGCAAGATCGTGGGCGATTTGCCCATTCTCGGCCACGGCGACCTCGGCCCCGGCCTTCTCGAGCAGAAACGCTATGACCCGCTGATTGTCCGGCCCGTCTTCGGCCAGCAACACTCGTCCGCGAATGGCTTGAAGCGGGGCTGTCGGCTCCTCTTTGGCCGAGGTTTCCGGGGGCGCGTCAAGCATGGGCACGCCATCCATCGGCCCGGGATCAATCGTCAGCGTGAACGTACTGCCCTTGTCCGGCTCACTCTCCACTTGAATGTCGCCGCCGAGCATCACCGCCAGATGTTTCGAGATAGCCAACCCCAGCCCCGTTCCACCGAAGCGGCGAGTATGGCCCGTATCGGCCTGCGTGAAAGGTTGAAAGACACGGCCCATTTGCCCCTCTGTCATGCCAATTCCGGTATCGGTCACGACAAACTGCATGACGGCCCCCGGTTTCTCGGGCGGCGCAGTGCCAAGCTGTTGCACGCATCGCACGTTGATCCGCACGCCACCGTGCTCGGTAAACTTGACTGCGTTGCCGATCAAGTTGATGAGAACCTGCTTGAGTCGTACCGGATCAGTTCGAATGGTCCGGGGAAGCGGGAAAGTGTGTTCCACGGCCAGTTTCAGGCCCTTGTCTTCCACACTGCCCTGCGTTGACGAGACGGCCTCCTCAACGATATGCCAGGGGGAACACTCCCTTGACTCGACCGTCATCTTCGCTGCCTCGACTTTGGACAGGTCAAGGATATCGCTGATGACCTTGAGAAGGTGGTTGCCGTTACGAATGATCGTGTCGACGGCCTCGACACGCTTGGGGGGAGCCTTGGACAAGTCACCTTCGCTGCGAAGCATTTCGGCGAACCCCAGGAT
>JABMRP010000470.1 GCA_013202535.1 Planctomycetota bacterium | reverse complement strand
CGCCCACGCTGGTCGAATGCTGGCGGACCTCGCCATATTTGCACGACGGGCGGTACGCGACGGTTAAGGAGCTGCTCGCCGAGGGCAAGCACGGCCAGATGGATAAGAAGCTTGGCGAAAAGCAACTCGACGATCTGGTCCAGTTCGTGCTGTCCCTGTAACGTCTCCCGTGGGGCCAAATAATTAAGCCGATGTCACAGCCCCTTGAAAATTCGGATTTCACGCTCGCCCACGGCATGAACCTCAAACGACGCTCGGAGGCATCGACGAGGATTGATGCGGCAGCCGCACGGCCCGTACTCGGCGGTTTGAGTCATCAACTCACACGTTTTATCGGCTGGGTCAGAAAACCACCGTGCCCGGAACATCCCTATGGGGGGAAGGGTCTTGACGCCGGTGACGCCGGTATTCATCCTCAACTGGGTGGCAGTGACGCCGTCGCAAGAAACGGTTGCACCGGAGTTCCTCGGATGCGTCCTTTTCCCAAGGATTGTTGGGATGAGCGAGGGAGCCGAATCGACCGCAAGGAGGAATCGTCTTCGAGGAGCGAGGTACTTTCTTCTTCGCAGCCCTCCGATCAAATCCACGGTGCATTTGGAGAGAGCAGGGGTTTGTTCAAGATGCAATGACGCCACCTCTGTCGTTCATGAGAACTATCGATACACGCAATCGGAGAGACTAGATGCACGTACTTTGGGGAATACTGATGGCGGCTGTCGGCGTGTTCATGCTGGTCTGCGGAACTGTCAAGAGCGAGTTCATTATCTATCGGCTTATGGTTGACCGCTCAAGAATCCTCTGGGGCCAAGGTGACGCAGTCCATCGCTCCTACCAAGTCAGTGGGCTGGTCGTGATCATCTTAGGAGCCTTGTGGGCCTTGGGCGTCATATGGCAAAACTGATTTCCCGCTTGGCTCGCAATCATCGCTTTCCAGCCTCAATATCACCTATTGGTGCGTCTCGAGAACTCGTCGGAAGCGGGTTTGATTGATGACACTCGTCATCTAACGACCCTTTTCTCGGAATGGCGACGGCGGAGCAACGAGCACGCATCGTCACCGGCTCGACGCTGTCACGAGTTCGCCATTTCCGCTTCCGCCCACCGACGATAGAACATTCACCCCGCCTTCCGCCTCTTCTTCTCGTCGATCCCCGGGAGCTTCGAGATGGCCGCCGACTGGTCCTGCAGATCGACGTGCGAGTAGTCCCATCTGCGGCTAGCGTTCGGAATGGGTTCAGGTCAAGAATCGAGTGCGGGATTGCCAGACGCTGACCTCCATGTAAATTTGCCCGATTTTCCGGGATTTGTTAGCTCTGGAATATCCTCTTCGCCGGGTCCGGCGCAAGATCACCGTTGCCTCGCCGTCACCGTGGTAGCCCGAGTGCCGGAGTCGAATTCTCGGGACGTCCCGAAATCTCGTCTGGGCCCGACCACACCTACCGCGCCCTCTCCCCCGGCGATAGAATGACGTGGGACGCAACCCCAGAGGGTTACATCCCGTGCTCTAACAAAGGACAAGACGATGCGAACAATCGGCCTGATCATGCTCGCGACCTTCGTGGCCCTTCTGGCATCATGCGGCCACGGCGACCAGAAGCCATCTGCCGAGGCAACAGCAACGGCCCGAACCGAGAAAGAGACCTCAGAGCAAGGCCCAGGCACCCGGCGTCAGGCTGGCCCGCAGTCGGTGGACCAGGCATCGCCCAAGAAGGAACCGAGCCCCGCCGTGGAACCGGCGGTTTCTATTGCGCCGGAAGCAGGAGACCCAAGTCAGCCGGCTGCCCCGGAGAGCACGCCGGAACCGCCCACATCCAACCAGACTCAGTTGGAGCGTAGTCTCCAGACTTGGAACGATCTCAAAGCCAAGTGCGGAGGCAACTACTCGTACAAGATTCGCTGGTCCAGTTGGGTGGGGTTCGGGCATGAAACGGAGGTTGTCGTTCGGGACAACAAGGTGGCGGAGCGTCGGTATCGCGAGTGGAGTGGACGGCCGGTCATGGTTGCGCCCGGCAAACCACCTGAGCCCGAAGGTGAAACATGGACCGAGCAGGGCGAACAGCTAGGTAGTCACTCAAAGGGGGCGCCCCTGAAGACGCTTGACCAGCTCTATGGCGAAGCAAAGACAATCCTCGACCAGAAACTGGAACCACACCTTCGTCTTTACATCCGATTCGACGACCGCGGGCTTCTGAAATCGTGCTTCTACGTCGACACGAGAATCGCCGATGACGCACCGCAGACCGGCGTTGTCATCGGCAGCATTGAGTTAGAGAAGGTCGAAGAATGATGGCGGGGAGGCGAAGGCAAAGCGGAAACAGAAGAAGCCCCGCTCGACGCCCCGTCAAGAAGGCGGAGAAGCCGAAGGACCGATTCACTGCGAAACAAGGCCAGTATCTGGCCTACCT
>JABMRP010000049.1 GCA_013202535.1 Planctomycetota bacterium | reverse complement strand
TCCTTTCCTTTACCTTCCGGGTAAACGCTTTTCCGGCGGTGGCCCCGAAAACCCTTTACCTGTTTGGTAAAGCTACGCTCCCATCATTCCCCGCAACTCGGCAGCCTGTGACTCAAAAAAACGTCTCATCATCGTAACCGATTTCGTCGGGCTGTTCTTGCGACCTCGCCTCCTTGGGTTGAAACGACAAGTCAATGTCCGGCGACCTCTCCTTCTCGCTCTTGTTTTTGAACAGCGACACCCAAAATGATTCGCTGGATACCATCGTCAGTTCGCCGCCAGCCAGTTTATCGCCGTCCTTGTCGCTCTTGAAAATCGCGACACAGTAGACCTCGCGAGGCTTGTCTTGGCATCGCAGATAGAGGTTGTGGCTTGGTGCGTTGGTTGCTGTTGCGTTTGTGCGAACCAGGGCACCGTAGAATTTCCGATGGCCGATTTCCGCCGTGACGGTCTTTGCTTTGTCGATTGGCCAGCAGGCCCCCCGATTGTTGTTGTCGTATTCCTGATTCACAGTAAGTCCTCCATCTGTTGGTCTGGAGTACTGGCTTTGGGTTCGCTTGAAGTCGTGCCCCCCCCTTGGCCCGTGTATTTGTTACCGTCAAACTTCCCGAGATAAACATCGGCTGCGAAGCCGAGCCACGACAGGGCCTTGGATATTGCATCGGTAACGGATTTCTTGGGGGCCTCTTCGTCAGTCACAAGGCCCTTTTTGGTTTGTGCGACGAACATTGTTTGCCCGACGCATGGAACCTCTCCGTCTGGATGGAACAGCACAATGGCAGCCATGTGCATCACGGTGTCATCCGCACCTGGATGGAATGAGTGTGCGATTGAGCGAAGTCCCCACTTGCCACCCATCGGCCCCCATTCTGTTGTGGCAGACTGGATGAGCCACATCGGGTCAATCGCTGTCCCGCGAAAACCACCGGCTCGCGTGAACTTCTTCATCGCATCATCGGGGGGGCGGCAGTATTTGTTCCACAGGTTCAGGTTATCGGGTGACACTTCTCATCTCCTTGGGAACGTACCGTTCGTATAGAGTCAACACGTCCTCTCGCCACTTCCTGCCCAGAGCCATTAGCTGGTTGGGCACCAGCCGCGTCCAGACGTTGTGCGGCTCGCGTTTCGACACGCACAGAAACCCAAAAGGACGATACTCGCCAGTCAACGCAGCATAGAGCGAGGCATACCATTCGGCCTGGTTGATATACCCGAACTCCACTTCCGAATCGAGCCACTGTTGCTCGTTGATGTAGCTCGTCGTTTTCAAATCCCATTCAGACGCCCTGCGTACCATGTCGAGCCGGGCCTTGTACGTCTGTCCGAACCCGTCGAAGCAACTCACTAACGACACTTCGTTTTCTCCTGGTGCGTCAAGGATTTTCCTGGCTTGCGGATGCGTCCCCAGAGCGTGAAACATCCGCTCGACCAATGCCCGCTCCTTGTGCCGCAACAGTTCCTTGCCGCTGTTGCCGATTAGTTCGGCGGCATGTTGTTTGCCCTCATAGGTTCGGAGATCGAAGTCCTCATCCACGCTGATGTACTGCGCCTCCAACGCAGCCCTGCCCTCCAACGCCAGGGCGTGTGTCGCCGAACCGATAATCCCGACACGCCCCAGGCTTCGCGGCTTGATCCAATGGCGGACGTCGCTGTGCGAGATTGCCGGGTGGCTCCGGTAGGTCTTTTCTGGCAGGCCGGGCCAGGCGCCGAGGCCAACCTCAATCGGGTCATCTTGAGTAACCACGGCATCGTCGGGCATCGGGCAAAAGGCGCCAAGCGTTTCGGGAGTGCGGTCCATCGCTACGCCTCGGCTTCCGGTTTTGCTTCGGGGACCGCCAGAAACGAGCCGGTCAAGTCGGCTGCGGAGTCTGCCGGGAGACCTCTCGCTCCGCCCCGCTCGTGATAGGCGATCTTTTCAAAAACCGTCTTCGCCGCCGCCAGACTCTTACGATCCTGCGTCGACAGTTCGCACGTCGTCACACCAGTGTCCGGGTCAGTCGTCACTTTCATCGTCGTTCTCCTTTGGGTTGCCCGCTTGAGTAAGTTAAATCGGTTCGGCCTTGGTGATAGCGGCGCGAATCTGTTCGAGTTCGTCGTCGTAAGTAACGGTGGCAACGGAATCAAGCTGATCGGCCATCTGGAGGATGACGATCTCGGCCGCCTTGCACGCCGCCAGCAACTCCAGCGCGGCAGCGGCAGCATTCCCTGTTTGGGAAATATCGCCAGTGTCGTAGGCCCCGTGAATTGTTCCGGTTGAGACGACAAACACAGTTCTGCCGTCTGCGTCAAACACCGCCGGACATTCTGTTCCCCATCTGAAGCTCCAGGGGGCGGGGTGCTCTTTCATGCTCCCCTCCCCTCGCTGATTTCGTCATCCGCCTGGTCGGCTTCGTAGTCGGCCCGGGTGTACGGTTCGGGCTCCGTCGGCCCGTCTTCGCACTCGCATTCCTCCGCCCACTCGCCGCACTCGTCACAGCGGAATTGGGGCGGATCGTCCCAGTAGTCAGGCACGGCCAGCTTCCAGGCGTCGTAGGACGGGTTGCGCAGGGCTCTATCGTGTCGTCGTGGGTCCATTACCCCCCCCTTTCAATCGCCGCCACCGGATCGACGGCCGCGGGGAAGTCGACTTGGAAAAACTCCTGGTAAGATGCGTCCCCCCAATCACTCAACGCCTCCGCTATCGCAAGCGCAAGGTCCTTTAGTTCCAATCCGTCACACTGAAACACCTCAACGTCAAACTTCTTCCCCGTCGCCTTCAGCAGTACCCGCCCTTTCTCTGTTTTCCACACGAGGCACGGGCGGCCGTGGTGTAATTCGCGTTTCATGCCGCATCCTCCATTCCATGTTGTCGTGGCCCCAGCCACTCGGCACGGTTCACCACGTCGATCGCGTCAACCATGCTGAGCTCGCCCGGGACGCCGTGTCGGAGAATGGCGAGTGCGTCAGCGTAGGTCATGCGTTGCCCTCCTGAACCGCCTGCCGTACCTTCTGACTGAGCACGGCGGCGTCATACCATGTCAGCGATAATTCCGGATTGCTCGCCGCCCGTCCGAACGCCCTGAGCACATCGCCCCGGCGTTCGTACAGCCAGACGTACCGCTCGGAGCCCCTGACGAGACAGATCACGTTCACATCGGTTTCGGCTATGCGATTTGCCATCCCACTATCTCCAAAACAGCCCGCCTCGGCCTCGTGCTCTGGCGGGGTCGTTCCATTACTACTGCGAGCTGCCGTCCGTGGTTTCCGTTTCCTTGCTCGCCGCCGGCTCCGTGCCGGCTTCCTTTTTGTTCGGCCACTTACGTTTGAAGCACCGGCCGTATGCCGCGCCCCCTTCTGGAATCACAATAACTCCAGCCTGCTTTGCTCTTTTCGGTTTGCGGCCCTTGCTCTTCGCCGCAAACTTGCGACGGTATTCTGCTCGCGTGAGTTTCTTCATGGTTTAGGCTCCGTGCCGGCTTCCTGATGCTTCGCCTTCCGCAAGTTGGTCCCCAATCGCTTCAGAGCAGCGTTCCGTTTTCGGAACACTGGAGTCACTTGTTTCGCGTACCGATCACAAATCGCCTGCACATCGTCACGCTGAGCGCATTCCCAACAGACCTGAGTAAACCCCCAGCTTTGCCATACCGTTCCTTTGTGCGCAAGGCAAAACGACCGGATACATACGTCGCACCTTTGCAAGTAGCCATCGTGCTGGCAGAAGTCGCACACCTCGATGGACCTCTTGGGGATTGTCGTCTTCATGTCGTCGGCCCCTGTTTGGTACATTCCGGGCACTGCGTTATCAGCCCCGGGTTTCGATGCCACGGGTGATGGCAATCACCACCGACTTCGGTTTCCGGTTTCATCGCCTCGACCGCCGCCCGCACGGCGCCAACTGGATCATCTGCCGATTTGTAGATTCTGCCAACTTCGCCAGGAAAAACTTCAGCTGAAAACCTGGTTGGTTTTCCGTCCCTCCACGCACACGCCCCTACCCGGTCGACGGCTCCTATCCGCAATGCCTCCCACACTTCGTGCTCATGGGCGGACTGCTTGCGGAGTTGGGTGAGTTCGGCTTCGAGTTCTATAGCTCGCTGCCTCCAGTGATCCCGGTCCGCTCCATGAGTCGCACAGCCCGCCGGTCTTCGGCGTGGCGTCCGTGCGAATGGTTACTTTCCTGGTCAACACTACGATAGTCCCGTCCTGGGGTCAATCCGTCAGTTTCGCGCGTCCGTGGAAGACAGCATCGGGTCTGCAAACTCCGGAAACACAGGTTGTTCAGCCTTCGGTGTCTCGGCCGCTTGAATGTTTGCGAGAGCCTGCCTGTAATACGTCGACTTCAGTTCAATCCCTACACCACGCCGCCCGTTGACGATTGCCCCGTAGACTTCGCTCCCGACGCCCATGAACGGAGTAAGCGCGGTTTCACCGGGATTCGACCAGAGCACGCAAGCCCGTTCGATCACGTCGAGCTGGAGCGGGTGCATGTGTTTTTCGTCCGGCTCTTCCTTGTCTGCCCGGTTCGCGGAATAGATGCTTGCGCCCGACCCGAGCGTGCGGTCGATTCGTATGTCGTGCCAATTCGACGACGCATATTGCCGCCAGATCCATTGCGAGTATGCGTTATGGATTTGATTGCCGCTGTGGTGTTTCCACTTTAGCACGTCCTGCGGCACTTCAGATGACCCGGCATAGCCCAGCAAGCCGCGTGAGTGTTCTACTGGAATCGTGTTTGTTCCAGACCGACGAAACACGCATAGATAATCTGCATTGGCGATGCTCACGGTTGTTGAGTCTTCCACAAGCGTCTTGTGATGCAGAGACCTCAGCATCGTCCGGTTACGCACCGTCAGCGGTTCCTTCCAGATATGAATTCTCGCAACATACGTCCACCCGTTCTCTTCGTGGCACCGGATGATATGCCCAGGGAAGTCGATGATCGAATGTCTCCCGCCAATTGACTGGAAAATGTCCGTACAATGCACCACCGTCATACGGCCCGGAAGCGTCAAGCGGTGTAGCTCTTTCACGACAAAACTGTAGTGTGCGAAAAACTCTTCATAGTCCTTCGAGTTTGATAGGTCGGCTGGGTCCGAACTGTACTGGTACAACATTCCACCGAACGGGGGAGAGTAGAGAGAAAGGTGGACTGACCCATCCGGGAATGTCGGCATCACTTCGCACGCATCACCGTGATAGATCGCGTAGTTCTCCGTGAGTGCACTATCGAATGCTAATGACTCAGCCACGTTGGCACCTCCACTTTCTCCGTTGGGGTTTTGTTACTTGTCTGCTCTGCGTCGTTCATAAACGCGATAATCGCCTCGAACATCTGATCCGCAAGCCGTTGCTTTCGGTCCATGTTTTTCTTCACGTTGATCTCGCCCTCTGTGCAAATTACGTCAAGCCGCACCGGTCGGGTTTGCCCGAAACGCCAACACCGTCGGACGCTTTGGTAGAACCGTTCGTAGCTGTGATCTACGAACGTGATGACGCGAGCGCAGTGTTGCATGTTCAAGCCAAGCCCGGCGATCTTCGCTTTCGTAACCAGCACACGGGCCTCGCCGTCCAAAAACGCCCCAAGCAATTCTTCTTTCTTTTCGAGACTCTGTGTCCCCTTCACTTGGATGGCATCCGGGATAGCCTTCTCTATAGCGTCCGCTTCTGGATTGTATTGGCACCAGACAATGGCGGTTTCGTTTCCTTGCACCAATTTCGCCACTAGCTCCGCTCGCTGTTCTATCGTGCGGCGACGCTCTCCACGCTCCTGATTCAGCCCGAACGCCGGTATCGTAAACAGAAAGCCCGGAGGCGGGGGCGGCACGATCATGTGGTCGACACGATTCAGCGGGGGCAGCAGGAACCGCGAGTCATCGTATGGGCCTAGATCCGATGGCTTGCGACACGCCCTAGACCAGGATGATACCCATTTCCAAAATGGCTCAAAGGCGTGTGCCTTAAGTGCCCACAGCCCGATAGATTGAATCACCCGCCACGACAGCCGCTTACTGTGGATGATATCGTCCCTGGTCGCTTTCTTCTTCTTTTCATCGTCGCTCATTTGCCGAAAGAACGTCTCAAGCATCCCGGAATGAGATAGATTGCCCAACGCCTCGCTGGATGTGCCTAGTTCAACAAAATCGTTCGGGGCCGGCGTAGCCGTACAAAGCAGCCGATACGGAATCTTGGCCATGAATCGCG
The DNA here is from genome assembly GCA_013202535.1 of Planctomycetota bacterium. Classification (GTDB taxonomy): domain Bacteria; phylum Planctomycetota; class Planctomycetia; order Pirellulales; family Thermoguttaceae; genus JABMRP01. Next base: position 907 of record JABMRP010000049.1, on the reverse strand, counting down.
TCACGGCCGCCTGAGTTTTGCCGGTCCAGTGCTTCAGAATACTCGACTCATCGCACACAACGCCGGCATAATCCGATTCGTCTGCTTTGTGCAATCGCTCGTAGTTGAGGGCGGTGATCTTCCCCGCCGGCTTCCCGTCGCGGGACAATCCAATCTCGATCCCGAACTTCTCGCCCTCACGAATGAATTGTTGCGATACGGCCAACGGCGTGAGAATCAACACGTTTTTGTTTGTGTACTGAACTACGTTCTGAGCCCACGCTAGAGTCATGGGTGTTTTTCCGAGCCCACAGTTAGCGAAAATCGCGGCCCGTCCCTTTCGGATCGACCACTCAACTAGAGCTTGTTGAAAATCGTACAGGAAGTCTGGCATCCAGAGCGGGTCAAACCCGCCGTCAGGATGCTGTTGGCTTTTCTTCGCCAGAAAGGCGGAATAGCCGTTTAATGTGCTCACTCTATACCTCACTCCCTACGTGTCGCTTAAACTCACCCACCCAAACCCACGGGTTCTCGTTCCAGCCGAAGCCGCGCTTGGCGTTCCTGGAATCCCATGCCACGCGGAACTTTTCTCTGGCCGTTGGGTTCATGTCTATGGCTGTGCCACACACTATCCGGTCGGGATTGCCGACACTGGCCACGTATCCTGAAGCGATCGCGTCCTCTTCGGTGACGTCCTGGAGGCGCTCGACGCCGTCGGCGAGCACTTCCACGAACAGCCGAGCTGCCCAGCGGGGCATCTGAGTGGAGGAACGCCACGGGATGTCGCTGCAATCCAGCGGCGTTGCCCGGTAGTCAATTGGTGTGCCGGGAGTAACCGGCGTTGCACAGGTGTAAGGCCGCCACGTCTCTCGGACCCAAAACGTCATACCGACTTGGAACGGACAAGGCCAGTCCTGCGTTTCGCTAG
>JABMRP010000048.1 GCA_013202535.1 Planctomycetota bacterium | reverse complement strand
ATCGCCAGGCGGCCATTGCGCAGTTCGAGAAACAACAGAAACTGAAGCAACTCAAACGAGAACTGAGCGCCAAGCTTCGTGCCCAGGAGTGGGACGATGCACTGGGCATGCTCGATCAGTTGGAAGAGGAGTCCGGCAAGTCACCCCAACTGACTGGCATGCGGTTGTCCGTCCTCCAGCGGGCCGGGCGGACTGAGGAAGCGTCAAAACTCCAGGCCGAGATGGTCGAACAGGCGTGGGACTCCCCGCAGATCCTCAACCAAATCGCCTGGGGCATCGCGAAAAGCGAGGGAGAGCGCGATCTGAACCTCGCTCTCAAGGCTGCACAACGGGCTTCGGAACTCCGAGAAGACAAGGACGCGGAAACCCTCGATACGCTCGCCCGCGTGCATTACGAAATGGGACAACTCGACGAAGCCATCGAGTGGCAGAAGAAGGCGGTCGAGTACAGTCAGGGCAATCGGGTCATCGATGTCACTCTGAAAAAGTACGAAGCCGAAAAGGCACTCCAGTCCGGTGATTCGAGTGCTCCAGCGGAAAGCGACCCGGCCAACGGCGACGAGCAGTAAAGCTCCGTCGGAGTCGGCTCGCTTTGTCCGAGTAGGGCAAAAGGCTTGGCTTCCGGAAAACACCGTGTCCATCTACCTCAGCACGGGCCAAGGCACACTCGCGCGTTAGGCTCCGTAGACCTCGTCAATGAGGTATCTCCCGGAAACGATCAGTTCACGCCCCGGGCAGCCGTGGCAAACACGCCGGGCGTCGTCACCGGATGGCGATAGACTTCTCCGGTGGGTATGGTTCAAAGTTCATGCACATGCTGGCCGATTGCGGTACAATTGACGACTGGAAATGTTCCGATTTCCTCAAACACACAACTTCCAAGCCAAAGGAACGATTGCCATGAGACGCAACCTGAGTTGGTCGATCACCTCCGTACTGCTTCTGTTGCCGTGGGGCGTCCCGGTCGCCGGCGCCGCCGAGGCGGGAAAGGTCACGGGGGAGTTGAAGAAGTGGCACAAAGTGACGATCGATTTCGCCGGGCCCCAGACCGGTGAAACTGCCACGCCCAACCCGTTCACCGACTACCGCTTGGACGCGACGTTCCGCAACGGTTCGTCGACCTACGTCGTGCCGGGCTACTACGCTGCCGACGGCAACGCCGCCAACACGAGTGCAACCTCCGGCAACGTCTGGCGAGTCCACTTCGGTCCCGACAAGCCGGGCCGGTGGACCTACGAGGTCCGTTTCAAGCGAGGTCCCAACGTTGCCGCCGGGGAAGGCGGCGAGAGTGCCGGTTACTGCGATGGGGCAAAAGGATCGTTCGAGATTCAAGAGACCGACAAGACCGGCCGCGACCATCGCGGTAAGGGCCGCCTGCAATACGTCGGCGGGCGCTACCTGCGGTTTGCCGAGACGGGGGAGTATTTCTTGAAGCAGGGCGCCGATGCACCGGAAAACCTCTTCGCCTACCAGGACTTCGACGGCGGCTTCAAGAACGACGGACAAAGCGACCATCGTATCAAGAGCTTCAGCGCCCACGTGCGGGACTGGAAACCGGGTGATCCCACCTGGAAGGACGGTAAGGGCAAGGGCCTGATCGGGGCCATTAACTACCTGGCCGGCGAAGGGATGAACGCCTTTTCCTTCCTGCCTCTGAACATCCAGGGAGACGACAAGAACGTCTTCCCCTACCTGGATTACGACGAGCGGTATCGGATGGACGTCTCGCGGCTGGATCAGTGGGAGGTCGTCCTGGAGCACGCCGACCGGATGGGTATGTTCGTCCACTTCAAGACCCTGGAGACCGAGAACGAGCTGCTCCTGGACGGCGGCGACTTGGGCCCCCAAAGAAAGCTCTACTATCGCGAGTTGATCGCCCGCTTCGGCCACCACCTGGCGCTGAACTGGAACTTGGGCGAGGAAATCAACAACGCCAGCACGGCGCGGAAGAAGGCCTGGGCTCAGTATTTCTTCGACCACGACCCCTACCATCACCTCATCGTGATCCACAACGGTGCCAATCACTACGATCTGCTGGGGAAAGGCTCGAAGTTGACCGGCTTTTCATTGCAGACCAACAAGACCGACTTCGGCAACGTGCATGCGCGAGTAAAGACCTATCTGGACAAGTCGGCCGAGGCGGGCAAGCCCTGGGCGGTGGCCTGTGACGAGCCGGGCGACGCCACCCATGCGCTTCGCCCCGACAGCGACGCGGGCAACTCGCACGAGGACGGCCGAAAGAACGGCCTCTGGGGTACGCTGATGGCCGGCGGCTGGGGCAACGAGTGGTACTTCGGCTACCAGCACGCCCATTCGGACCTCACCCTCGAAGACTTCCGCAGCCGCGACCGCTGGTGGGATTACTGCCGCTTT
>JABMRP010000469.1 GCA_013202535.1 Planctomycetota bacterium | reverse complement strand
CGATCGTCTTCCTCCAACACGTTGGTGCCCGTGATATCCGAGGGCATCAGGTCCGGCGTAAACTGGATGCGCTGGAAGCGGATATCCAGAATTCGGGCCAGCGTGCTGACCATCAGGGTCTTCGCCAGCCCGGGCACGCCCACCAGCAGGCAATGCCCGCGGGTGAAAATGGCGGCAAAGATTTGTTCGATCACTTCGGTCTGGCCGACGATCACTTTCTGGAGTTCCTCCTGCATGAGTCGCCGGTGTTGGCTGAACTCCTGGAGGACGTCACCGAGACTGCGGGGTTTAGTGGCCAACGTCGATCCCTATCGCGCTTGGAGAAAAAACGGAGTAATCCACCTCGAAGACTGCCAAGATCGGCAAACCATATCCTTTACCGTATTGCATTTGCCCGGCGTTTCCAAGACCTGGCCCCCCATGCCCGACCCCCCATACCCGAACAGAGGGGGAAGTTGCCGACTTAACTTATGAATTCTAAGATACTTATGACTGGAGTGTGGGGGAGCCCCTGACGAGGAGACCCGATATGAACCGCTGGATTGCCCTGGTGGCCCTGTTGACCGTTGGGTTTGGAGCGTTTGGGAGGAATATTCGGGCCGAAACCGAGTTGAACGCCCAAGCAGTGCGCGAGTCGATCGACGGCGGCGTCGGATATCTCCGGCTCCAGCAACTCGCCGGCGGCAAGTGGCCGGAAGACGGCTCGGGAAAATATCCCGGCGGGGTGACCTCGCTGTGTACGCTGGCCCTGCTCAACTGCGGCGTCCCGCCCAGCGACCCGGACGTCCGCCGGGCGCTTGCCTATCTGCATACTCTCCGCCCGGAGAAGACCTATGTCGTGGCCTTGCAGACGATGGTCTTCTGCGCCGCCGCGCGCGAATCGGCCGGCGCGGCGAATTCCACGGCCGCGCGTTATCTGCCGTTGATTCGCCGCAACGCGCGATGGCTCCAGGGCAACCAGATCCAGGACAATCGGGATGGGCGCCGCAAGGGCTCCTGGGGATATCCCAGTGGCAAGGGAGACAATTCCAATACGCAGTTTGCCCTGTTGGCTCTCCACGAGGCGGAGCGTATCGGTCAGTCGCTCAGCGAATCTCTTGGCCAGGACGTGCGTATCGAAGTCGACGCGCGGGTCTGGGAGTCGGCCCTGGCCTACTGGGAAGGTTGCCAACACTCCGACGGCTCCTGGGGATACTACGAAAAATGGCCCGGCACCGGGAGCATGACCTGTGCCGGGATCGCCTCGTGGGTGATCGCCTCGAACAAAGTCGATCCCTCCGATGCCCAAGTCGACGGCGACCGCATCGTCTGCTGCTCGGGCGAGCGGTCGGAAGAGGAGACGCCGCTGGACCGGGGGCTGGCGTGGTTGGGCCGCAATTTCCGCTCCCGAAGCAATCCCGGCCCGCTGCAAATGCAGCAGCACTGGGTGATGTACTATCTCTACGGCATCGAGCGCGTCGGCCGCATGACCGCGCGGCGTTTCTTCGTCAGACCGGGCGTGGTAAACCAACCGCCCGAGCTCCACGACTGGTATCGCGAGGTCGCCGAGAAGTTGATCATCGTGCAAGATCCCTTGGGCAAGTACTGGAAGGGGGTCGGTCTTTCCGAAGACAATCCGTTGGTTTCCACCAGTTTCGCGCTGCTCTTTCTCTCCAAGGGGCGCCGCCCGCTGTTGATTGCCAAATTGAGCCACGGCTCGGGCGACAACTGGAACCGGCATCGAAGCGACGTGGCCAATCTGACCCGATACGTCGAATCGAAGTGGCACCGCGACCTCACCTGGCAGGTGATCGAGGTCCAACGGGCGAGCGTTCCCGACCTGTTGCAGGCGCCGGTCCTCTTTCTCACGGGCAAAGACAGTCCCCTGCCGCCCGGCGCCGAGGCGCAGAAGGAACTGGCCGCGAAGCTGCGCGACTATCTCGATCGGGGCGGCTTTCTGTTTGCCGAGGCCAGTTGCCCCGACGGTGATTTCGACGCGGGATTTCGCAAGCTGATCGCCGAGATGTTCAAGGAGTCGCAATACGGGCTCAAACCGCTACCCCCGGGGCATCCCGTCTGGCAGGCCGAGGAGAAGGTCGACCCGGCGCAATGGCGGCCGCTTCTGGGCGTCGATTTCGGCTGTCGCACCAGCGTAGTCTATTCGCCGCCCGATCCGCCCGACGCGCCGCGACCTTCGCTGTCGTGCCTTTGGGAACTCTCGCGGACCGGCCGGGGCGAGAAATATAGCCCGGCCGTGCAAGCTCAGATCGACGCGGCGGTGTCGATCGGCATCAACGTGTTGACTTATGCCACGGGCCGGCAACTGAAGTTCAAGCTCGACGTGCCGCTGGAGTTGGAAGGAACGCCCGAGGACGACCCCGGTACGCGCGGGCGGCTCCGCGTGGCGAAGCTGGAGCACCTGGGCGGATGCGACGTGGCGCCCCGGGCGCTGGTCAACCTGTTGCAGGAAGTGGCCCGGCTTCTGAAAACACCCGTCAGCACCCGGCAGCACAAACTGTCCATCACCGACAAATCGCTGTTCACCTACCATCTGGCCTTCATGCACGGGCGGAACGCATTTCGCTTTACCGAACCGGAACGTCGTCAGCTTCGCACGTACGTCGAGCGGGGCGGCGTGCTGTTTGCCGACGCCGTCTGTGCCAACGAGGCGTTTGCCGAATCGTTCGTCCGCGAGATGCGGGCCGTCTTTCCCGACCGGGCGATGGAAGACATCCCCGTCGAGCATGCCCTCTTCAAGAAGACGTACAGCGGGTACGATCTTTCCCGCGTGACCCATCGCATCCCCAAGCGTTCGCCCGAGACGGGGGCGCTGAGCGTTGTCGAGCGCCAGGACCCGCCGTACCTGAAGGGCATCAAGTTCGGCGACCGCTACGGCGTAATCTTCTCTCCCTACGACCTAAGCTGCGCCCTGGAGAAACACAACGCCCTGGAATGCCGCGGCTACACGCGCGAGGACGCCACGCGGATCGGGATCAACGTGATCCTGTATTCGCTGCACGAATAGGGCTCCCTTCGAGAAACCAACCGTCGTCGTTTGACATGACCGGCGTGCTTGGCTTACGCTATTTGAGGCGTTATCATCTGGATT
>JABMRP010000468.1 GCA_013202535.1 Planctomycetota bacterium | reverse complement strand
GCGCACTACACCTATCCGTCCTATTGGGCCCTGCTGCCGCACGTAAAATACGCCGACGTCCACAACTACCACACGCCGCCCGGCTCCTGGGGTTCGCTCCAGAGCCCGTTGATGAATCTCCTGGCCGAGGGCCACAAAGACGTCGTCCTCACCTCGACCGAATGGCGAACTCTGTGCGCCTGGATCGACTGCAACGTGCCCTACCTTGATGATTTTCGCAAGTTCGCGGTCGATCCGGAGATTCGGAAGATGAGTAGGGTGCGTCTGGACGCACCACGCGCCACGGCAAACACGCCACCTTAACAACCATCTGCCGATCGAGCAGCACGGTTTCAAGAAATCAGAACCTCGCGTGCTTCCCGTTCGGTTCGTCCAGGACGAATTCGGCGAGGAAATGAAGGCTCGTGACAAGGAGTATGGGCTGGCGCACATGACCGAAGAAGTGACCGTCGGCGTTCCGTGAGGAACTCAATGACTTCTTCCCCACCGGGCTTGCCCCGGTGGCTTGCTGGTTTGGAAACTACAGGACGTGGCGCACCCTGCCTCCCCCGCTTACTTCCCCAGCGTCTCAGCCGCCGGAGGCGGCTGAGACGCTGGGGAAGTAAGGTTGCGCGAATGGCACCGGTTAGTTTCCAAACCAATAAACCACCGGGGCAAGCCCGGTGGGGAAGAAGGAGTCGGGAGTCTTTTCGACACGAATGGACCATTCGTCCACGCGGCCACCCAAGGCGAACGCAGCACCACCAAAATGACTTCCGTCCCCACTTTCCGCCTCAATACACAACCTGCCGCTCGAAATATGGTAACCTATCCAGTAACGAATAACGTCACTTTGCCCCAAGGAGCCCCACCCATGACATGCTTCCGATTTCCATCGCTGCTACTCCTGTCCACCGTTGCGATCATCGCCCTTCTTCCGCCGACGCTCGCCTGGGCCGAAGACGCGAAACCGGTGAAGGTCTTTATCCTTGCCGGACAGTCCAATATGCAGGGCCATAGCCCCATCTCGATGGGCAAGGACGGCGATCTCGACTACGCGGCCGAGCAGGAGCAGTTTGCGTATCTGAAGCAAGACGGGCAGTGGGCCGAGCGGGACGATGTTTGGTATTATCACAAGGACGGCAAGGACGTCGTGACCCGGTCGAATCTCAAGCCGGGGCTCGGGGCCAACGCCGGCGTCGGGCCGGAGTTGGCGTTCGGGCATGTCATGGGCGATTACTACGACGAGCAGGTGCTGCTGATCAAGTGCGCCTGGGGCGGACAGGCGATCGGCATGACGTTTCGGCCGCCCAGTTCCGGGCTGCCGGAGGACGCGACGTTGCAGGCGATGTTCGAGGGCGCGAAGAAGAAGAACCCCGATCTGACCATGGACGAGTTCGAGCAGATCTTCGGGATGCGCTATCGACAGGTGCTGGCGCAAGTGAAAGACGTGCTGGAGAATCTCAAGGAAAACTTCCCGGCATACGAGGACCAGGGATACGAGATCGCCGGGTTCTTCTGGCACCAGGGGTGGAACGACGGCTGCAATCGGGAGTTCACCCTGGAATACGAAAAGAACATGACCAATTTCATCCGTGACATGCGCAAGGACCTCGGCAACGTGGACCTCCCGTTCGTCATCGCCACCAGCGGCATGGGCGGCCCCGACGCCACGGGCGTTGCCGGCGGGTTGGGTAAGAACATCGAACCGGCCCAGATGGCCGCGGCGGCGAAATACGACCACTGCGTCGGCGTACCGACCCGGCATTTCCAGCGACACCAACCCGGCCGGCAGAAGAGCCACTGGTACAACAGCGCCGAAAGCTACTGCCTGGTGGGCGACGCCGCGGGCAAAGCGATGGTCGAGATCCTCAAGGGCGGCGCGAGTGACGCCTCACAGTAGCCATCGCGCGTAGAGTGGCCATCGCGCTCCGTGAGATGTATTCGCACTTCAAAAGGCTGCATCTCGCGGAGCGAGATGGCTACTTTTTCCTGCCCATCCCCGCCGAAAGCGGGGACTTCTTCGGATATCCGGACGTCTCTTCTGGACGCGCCGCTCGGTTGCCGATATGCTGTCCTATTGGGGGAGTGGACGATTTCGACTCGCGGAGAACGACGATGAAGATGATGCGATTTCTCTTGGCGGCCATTGCCGTGACGGGCTCATGTTACACCGCTTCGGTTGCGGCAGCGCCGCTGGACTTCGAGGGCACGAAGTGGATCTGGTTTTCCGCCGGGGCCGAAGTGCCGCTCGGCGACCTGCCCGCGGCCGTGAATTACTTTCGTTCGGCCGTGACGATTCCGGACGGGGCCGAGGTGAAGTCCGCCGAGGTGATTATCACCTGCGACAATATGTACGTGCTGCATCTCAACGGCAAGCCGGTCGGTGAAAGCGAAGCCAACAACAGCGCCTGGAGCACGCCCGAGCGGTGGGACGTCGCCAAGCTCATGGTACCCGGTCGCAATGTTCTGGCGGTCGAGGCGGTCAACACGCTGCCCGGGCCGGGTGGGCTGATCGTCAAGCTGGTTGTCGAACTGGCCGACGGCGGGCAGATCGTGCTGCCCAGCGACGCGACCTGGATGGTTACCAGCAGCGAGCACTCCGGTTGGCATTTGCTCGACTTCGACGATACGCACTGGAACAACGCCCGCGTGGTGGGCGAGTTCGGTGCCGCTCCTTGGAATAAGTTCGCTCCCCCCGCCACCGCCGTAGCCGCCGGGAAGCCCATCGGCGCGGTCAGCAGCGCGGCCAAGCAGGCGATGAACGTGGCCGCCAGACAGGGCCGGTCCGTGTTCCTGGCCGCTTCGGAAGAACCGCCGGCCGACTACCCCTGGCCGGAAGCCATCGTCTTCGTTGCCGAGGATTGCAGCCTCTACCGTCCGGTCGGCGGCACGGGCACGGCCCTGGACAGCCTCAGTGTCACGATCTTCAACCCGCGCCACTCGCGCGCCTTTCCCGAGCACGATCTGCCGGCCCCGATGAAAGTGGGGCGAAAGCTGGTCCTACTCAAGCCGGCCCGGCCGGGTACCAAGCCGCGCGTTCTGCTCGACGCGGGCCGCGGCGCGGTCGGTTCGCCCAGCGTGTCGTTCGACGGCAAGTCGATCCTCGTCTCGATGGCCAACGACGGCGAGCCGTTCTATCACATCTACCGACTACCCGCGGTCGGTGGCCGGCCCGAGCAACTGACCGACGGCCCGTTTCACGACATCGACCCGGCCGAGTTGCCCGACGGGCGGATCGTGTTTACCTCAACCCGGATCGGCACCTTCGAGGAGTATCACAGTCCGCCTTCCCGCTCGCTGTACGTGATGAACGCCGACGGCAGCGGCGCCCGGCCGCTGACCCATACGATCATTTTCGACAACGAACCCGAGGTATTGGCCGACGGGCGGATCCTCTTTATCCGGTCGGATAACTTCTTCGACCGCGGCAAGGTGGAAACTCTGTTGCACGCGATTCACCCCGACGGCACGCGCGGCTACACGGAGTTCGGGCTGGATATCGGCCCCGATTACGGCGGCCGGCTCCGGGCGAACAATGTCGGCAGCCCCGCGCCGATGCCCGACGGACGCCTGGCCTTCCTCTCCGGACAGGGGATCACGATCGGGCGCCTGGGGTATTCCGGCCGCGAGCAGCAGACCTTTCGCGTGCCGGCGGGCGACGTGGCGGCGATGCCCGACGGCCGGCTGCTGTATACCACCGGCCGCAAGGTTCCCGTCGAGCAAGTGGGCCGCACCGTCGAGGATCATCGCTACATGACGATCGGCGTCTTCGATCCGCAAAGCAGCCAGCCGACCGCCGCGGTCGTTTACGAGTCGCCCGATCGACCGCTGCACAGCCCCGTTTTTCTCGGTCCCCGACCACGCCCGCCGCTGCTGCCGGAAACCGTGGATCCGAAGAGGGCACGGGACGTGCGGGCCACCGGGGTCTTCTTCTGCCAGAACGTGCGGGCCACGAAGAACAGCACGGCCGGTTGGGAACACGTCCGCGCAATCCGCGTGATCGCGGCCAAAGGACTCACCACGCGGTCGTCGCATTCGTACATCGTTCATGCGGGCAACGAGACGATCGAGTTGGGCACCGTGCCGCTGGCGCCCGACGGATCGTTTTCGATCGAAGTGCCGGCGAACACGCCGGTCGCCTTTCAGGCGGTGGATGCCGAGGGCCGCTCCGAGTTGAACGAGATGTCGTGGATTTACGTCCGTCCCGGCGAACGCCGAGGTTGCGTCGGCTGCCATCACAAGCGCCAAGCCGCGCCGCTCTACGCCGAACCGGTGCCCCTGGCCATCGGAACCCGCCCGCTAAAGCTCCTCGGCCAAGGCGACCCGCACCGCTTCCGCGGCAACAACGCCGCCGTGACCGGGTTGATGAACATGCAGTTCGACCGCTATCGCGAGGTGGCTGGGATCAACCGGCACAGCGAGACGCCCGATCCGTCGGCCACCGGCTCGCAGGAAGTTGCCACGCTGGCCGCACAACTGCGCGGCGACAATTCCCCCCGGAAGATCTCGGCGGCCCAGCGGCTGTCCATTTTCCGTGACCTCGCCGCAGCGCCCGCGCTGGCCGAAGCACTGGAGGACGAATCTCGCGAGGCTCGCGTTGCCGCAGCTACCGCGTTGGGCGCCTGTGGCACGCGAGAGTCGGTGCCGGCTCTGTTGAATGCGTTGGACGACACCGATCCGCTGGTCGCGCAAGCAGCGGCCGTGGCGCTGGAGAATCTGACCGGTCATGCGGAGCCGTTCGACCCGTTTACCCCCAGTCAGCAGCAAGCCTCGCAAGCGTGGCGTCAATGGTTCGGCGGCACCACATGGGCGAAGATCGAGCAGGAACTCGTCGTCCGGCTGCAAGATGCCGACCGCAATGTCGTCCGCCGCGCGGCGGTGGCGTTGGGACATACCGGCGGCGATGCGGCCCGAGTGGCGCTGCGGCGGTACGTGACCGAGCATCGCGACAACAATCCGCTGCCTGCCTGGCGCAAAGCCGGACACGGCGGCGATAACGCCCGATTCAACTCGCTGGCCGAAGTCAATCCGCGCACCTTGCAGGCCGCCACTCGAGCGCTGGGATACCTCAAGGACGCCGAGGCGATCCCCATGCTGACCGAGACGCTTGCCCAGCACGACGACCCGGGCACGGGCAACCTGTTCCTGGCCGAGGCGGCCGTCGAAGCGTTGGGCCGTATCGGAACGCCCGAGGCGGAAGACGCGCTGGTGGCCGCTTTTGCCGCGCTCTCGGACTACCCCGGCTACACGAACTGGTACGGCGATCATGGGGCGCTGATGGCCTGTCATGCGTCGCCCGTGCATTACTTCATCGCCGAGGCGCTCGATGCGATGGGGTCGACTCGGGCCCAGAGTATCGTCTCGCACTTGATCCGTGCCGTGCCGGTCGATCCCGATCGGGCGTTGCTGCTGTGCAACGACGATTGCGAAGTGCTCACCGGCCGGGTCATCCGCCGCCAGGGGGCCGAAGAGGCGGTCGTCGAGACCTGTCTGGCCATTCTCGGCGATCCGGATGCCGAGCGAACCCCGGAGATCGAAAAGGCCATCGCCACGGTCCATCGTTGCTGGGGTGGACACCCTCGCGACGAAAATCGGGCCGCGCAGATCCTGTCGATGGTCTGCCGCGACCGGCAATACGAGCCGCGAATCCGCGCTGCACTGGACCGCTATCGGGCGACGACGAACGATATTCCGCGGGTGTTCGATACGGGCATCCCGGTCGTATTGAAGCTGCCGGTGAAGCACTGGGTCAGCTTCTTCCTCGCCCGATCGCTGGGCAATCTGGCCGATCGCCGGTCGCCGAACAAACAGACCACCGATACCCTGATCGCCGTGCTTGAGTTGGAGGCGACGGAAGCCGCGACCGGCTATCCCGATCCGCTGGGACCGGGCGTGCTCTTCCTGCACAACGATCTGACGCCCTGCTGGCGCGCCGCGGCCGCATGGGCGTTGGGCCAAATCGGCGACCGTCGGGCGGTGCCGGCGCTGTTGAAAGTGGTCGGCGATTTGAAAAACGCCCCGGACACGCGTCATGCCGCGGCCGAATCGTTAGGCCGCATCGCCGACCCGGCCAGTCTCGATCGGATTCGGCGGCTGGCTGCTGATTATCCCGAGGAATCGACCCGCCGCGCGCTTTTGAAGGCCTCTCTGCAATCCGGCCAAGACAGCCGTACCGCTGGCATGGCCGGTGAAAGGTGATGACGCGTCGTTTTGACTTCGTTAGCAACCCGTTGAACAGTCGTGTGCCACTGCTTGCTTGCAAGCAGTGCCGCGGAG
>JABMRP010000467.1 GCA_013202535.1 Planctomycetota bacterium | reverse complement strand
GGCGCGGACGGGCAGCGGATCCACCGTTTCCAGGTGCATGCTTCCCGGCGAGATGTTCCTCACGCAAACGCCCAGTCGCCCGAGCAACCGCGAGAGCGTCGCGACGTCGGCCACTTGGGGCACGCCGAGCAGTTCGACCGGCGCGTCGGCCAGGATCGAGGCGGCCATGATCGGCAGCGCGGCGTTTTTCGACCCGGCCACGTCGACCGAGCCGGATAAAGATACGCCACCTTGGATGCGGAATCGGGCCATGGAAACCTATTCATGTCTTCCTTGCCTGCACGACCCGCGGCAGTTGGGCCAGGTCTTTGACCGTCGGGCCGAGTTCCAGAGTTGCGTCGGCGGCCAGCAGTGCGGTCGTTGCCTCGTGCAGCGCCGGGTTGATTTCCACCAGCAGATGCCCGCCCGGTCGAAGCCGCGACGCGGCTTCGGCAACCAACTTCTCGGTCACCTCGATTCCCCGGGGTCCACCGACCAGGGCCAATCGTGGTTCATAGTCTCGGACGTCCCGGGGCAGCGACTCGAACTCCGGTTCCGACACGTAAGGCGGATTGCTCGCGATGAAGTCGAAACACTGCCCATCCGGCAGACCGGTCAAGAGATCGCTTTGAACGAACTCGATCCGATCGGCCACGCCGTGTTGCCGCGCGTTGTCGGCTGCCACCGCCAGCGCCGCGGGGCTAATATCCAGGGCGGTCACCCTGGCCGCGGAAAGATGTTTTGCCGCACAAACGGCCACGATCCCGCTGCCGCATCCCACGTCGCAGATCGTGACTGCCGTCCCCGCGGTACGTTCCTTGACCAGATCGAGCAGGGCAACGACCAGAAACTCGGTCTCCGGGCGGGGGATCAAGACGTCGGGCGTGACGCGAAACGACATCGAGTAGAACTCGCGCCGGCCGACCAGATAGGCCACCGGCGTTCCCTCGGCACGGCGGCTTACCAACTGGCGAAAGGCCGCCCTGGGGCGCTGGTCGGGCACCGTCTCGAACGCCGTGTAGAGCTCGATCCGCTGGCAGTCCATCGCTTCGGCCAGGAGAATCTCGGCATCGAGCCGGGGGCTGTCGGCATGGTGCTCCTTGAGATAATCGGTCGTCCACTTCAGCAGACGTCCGACGGTCCATGCCTCGGTTTGCGACATGGTCGCCCCGTGCGTTAAAGGCTTTTCTCAGCGGCGCGTTGGCTATTCAATCGTTCCGAAGGAATCGCGCAGCTCCTGCCGTTCGTGTTCGATCAGGGCGTCGATGACCGGATCGAGATTCCCGGCCAAGATGCTATCGAGCTTGTAGAGCGTCAGGTTGATCGCGTGATGGGTGACGCGATTCTCGGGGAAGTTGTAGGTTCGGATGCGCTGGCTGCGGTCGCCCGAGCCGACCTTGCTCTTCCGCTCGTCGGCCCGCTTCTGATGCTCTTCGGCCCGTTTGGCGTCATACAGCCGGGTCTTCATCACCCGCAGGGCCTTGGCAAAGTTCTTGTGCTGGCTTTTCTCGTCCTGGCAGGAGACGACGACTCCCGACTCGTAATGGGTCAGGCGGATGGCCGAGGCCGTCTTATTGACGTGCTGTCCGCCGGGCCCGCTGGCGTGGAAGATGTCCTTGCGGTAGTCGTCGGGCTTGATGTTGATCTCGACGTCTTCCGGTTCGGCCATCACGGCCACGGTGGCCGCCGAGGTGTGGATGCGACCCTTGGCTTCGGTTTCGGGCACCCGCTGCACCCGGTGCCCACCGCTTTCAAATTGCAGTTGGCGAAAGACACCCTCGCCCTCCAGGCCGAGGATGATCTCCTTGAACCCGCCCAACTCGGTCGGGTTCATGTCGAGGATCTCCATCTTCCAGCGGTGATCCTCGGCGTAGCGTTTGTACATTTCGTACAGATCGCGGGCGAACAAGCCCGCTTCGTCGCCGCCGGTCCCGGCGCGGATCTCCATCACGCACCGGCTCCGATTGGCGTCCTCGCCGCCGATGGTCATGTCGAGCAGCTCGTTCCAGTAGCCTTCCCGTTGGGCTTTGAGTTCGGGCAACTCCGCGGCGGCCAGCTCGCGCATCTCGGGGTCGGGGCCTTCCATCAACTCGGTGATCTCGGAGATCTGGCGATTCAGATCCTTGAAGCGGCGATACTTGGTCGCCAGCTTGGCCAGCGAGCCGTGCTCCCGGGCCACCCCGGCCAACTGCGTGGGATTGGCCAGCACCTCGGGATCGATCAACTGCCGTTCCAATTCCTCGAAGCGGCCGAGTTTCTGTTCCAGGAGGTCGCGCATCGGTTCGACTCGAAGTGGTCGGTGAAAGGGACTAGCAACCCGTTGAAGAAAGGCCCATCTTGTGTGCCACTGCTTGCTTGCAAGCAGTGTCGC
>JABMRP010000466.1 GCA_013202535.1 Planctomycetota bacterium | reverse complement strand
TCGAGATCCGGGGACTACGGGAAGGTCGCGCGAAGCTGACAACCAACGCCGAACTTGCCCACAAGGGTAGCGGAGCGATCCAGTTCACCGCCGTCGCACGAGACGGCCGTGAGTCCGGCGCGGGCGCCACCGCCTGGTTCGGGCCAAAGGGTCACGACCGCGTCTACTTCCGCCGCTATATCAAGTTCGCTGCCGACTACGACCAAGGCAACCTGAATCATGTCGGCGGTGGGTTGACGGGCGTTGCCGGGACAAATCGTTGGGCGGCCATGGGATCCGCGGGCATCCGGCCGAAAGGCGACGACCACTTCAAGAGCGCCTTCGAGCCCTGGTGCGACTGGAAGCGCTATCCATCGCCGGGATACATGTTCCTTTACACGTACTGGATGGACATGAAGCGGGATCGCGACGGCAACTACTGGGGCAACATGCTGGGACCTGCCCAGGACGAGCGCGTGGTCCTGCGACGCGACAAGTGGTATTGCCTGGAACACATGATCCAGGTCAACGATCCTGGCAAAGCGAACGGTGAGTTGGCCGCCTGGATCGACGGCAAGTTGTACATCCACTACACGGGCCTACGATGGCGATCCACGCCGGACGTGAAACTGAAACGATTCGGAATCGGCGTGTACGTCCATAACGCGACGCAAGATAATACGGTATGGTACGATGACGTGGCCTTGTCCACCGGATACATCGGGCCGGCGGAGTGATAGCGGTGCGGACATTGTCTGAAAAAGGCACCGAAATCGGTACCAAGTCTCGCGGGACGGTGTGTCCATCCGGCACGCGTGCGGAATCTTCCCCGGTGGGGCGGCCGTGGCAAGGGGGGCGAGGCGAGTTGATCGGCGTCCTTGCGGTTTTCGTCACGGCCGAACCATCGGGCTATCACGCCTCTTCGACATACTCCAACTTCAGCCGATTGCAGAGTTCGATTGTCTGCGGCTTCAGGTCCCCGTAGAAGGTGACGCGGTGCCAGCCCATGCGCCATTTTTCCGTCAGCTTCTCGATGTCGCCTTTGACCACGGCCTCCAGCTTCGTTCGGCAGGCCATATCGCTCGGATTGTTGCCGACGGTCTTAGCCTGGTGACAAAGCACCTGCTTGGTGACCGGGTTAATCTCCAGCGTTGTGGTCATGTAGCCGGCCGGCAGCAGCGACTGCATCGACGCGCCTTTGCGGTCCTCGGAGTGTGTGCGGATCCTGTAAGGGTTGGATGCACCATCCGGGCCGAATGGCTTGGTCATCGCCACGCAGTGGGCATAGATAATCTGCTGCTTCGAGGTGTCGATCACCGGGTCGGAGATGAAGCCGGGCCGGTTCACCAGCGCGCCCATCGTTGCCATCGTCAGTGCCGACATCTGGTCCGCCTCGCAGCCCCCGACCAATCCATCGTTGTTCAACTGGCTGAAACCCAGGCACGGATAGGCAGTCATGTGCCCACCGTAGAATCCACCGAGACAGTTAATACTGATACCGCTTGCGTCGTACCGGTTCAGCAACTGCTTCATGGCCACGTAGACAACTGCGGACTTGTCGATATCGTCACGTTTGGGCTCGACGACCTGCTCGGCGGCCGCGATCCAGCGGTCGGCAACCGTCCTGGCCATGTCCCGATCCGCCTCCTTATAGGCGGCGGCTATCTCCTCGAAGCCCAGCGGCACGAACGTCAGTCCGAGCACTTCCCTGGCGGCCTTGCGGAACGAGTCACCCCCCCATCCGCCGCCCACAACGATGATCTTGGTCCGTTTCAATTGCTCCAGTGCCTCGTCGAAATTGGGAGCGGGGACCGCATCGTCCTTGCAGGTCCAATCCATCTCGGATGGCGTGTGCTGGCGGCGCGCCGCACGAAATCCCTCTGCAACTTGGCTCGGACTCATGCCTTTTGGAATCTGTCCAAATTGACGTGCCGAGGCGACGATGTCCGCATCGCTCGATGAGCTAACCCAGTCAACCGGCTTGCCCGAGTCCATGATCCTCGATATCTGAGTAAGGAATTTTCCGGACCCGCCAAACAGGTTGTCAACAAGCAGCGTCGGCTTGCCGGTGGTGCAGAGCTTGAACACTCGGTTGCCCCACCCCAGCCCCTGGATACACACGACATAGCCGTCCACATCGTCGTCGCCTTGGAGTATGGCGTCGGCGTGTTTCGGGTCGTCCATGGCCTTCGACACGAGGAATTGAAGGTCGGGACAGCCTTGGGTCAAGGCGTCAATCACCTGCTTTCGCCGGGTGTCGAAGTCGTAACCGATGTTGGGCCAGATTGGCTTGTCGTTGGTCGTTTCGCAGAACACCAGCCGTATCCTCGGCTTGCCGCCGGCCGGCTCCTCACCGTGCACGGATTGAGGGCTCAGCAGATGGCCAACCGCTGCGCATCCCGTGCATGCGCAGGCGCAGCCGGAGACGAACTTCCGTCGGGACATCGGGTTGGAACATGATGGGTGTGTCATGCCGGGTCTCCCATTGGCTTGAGGAACCGTGGCGGGCCTGTCTCCACGGTCTGCACGTGTGTCACGAATTCCCTGTCCGGGCCGCACGGTCGGAACGACAACATTCCAGCCCCGCAGACCCCCCGCGCGGCCGGGACCGGTCAGAACTGAACGCCAGGCTACCGTTGAGTCTACAGACTGTGCGGCCAAAGTCCAGCATTGTGCCATGGGAGCCCTTGACAGCAACTGAGGGCGGAGCTAATGGTAGGGACAAGTGAGCTGCCGATGCGCGTCCGTATACCCTGCGCTGAACCTGATTCGATTCTGCAAAGGAGACCGAACCATGTGTCTTGGCTTGAAGAACCGATCGAACCGCGTTGTGATATCGCTGGCCACCGCGGCCGTCCTGATGATCATCTCGGCCGGTCCCCGGGCGGCCCGAGCCCAGGATCCGCCCGAGCCGAACGGCGGCCACGTCAACCTGGCAACCTCGTACAAGGTCGACCCGAGCTGGCCCAAGCGGCCTGACGACGCAGACTGGAGCAGCATGCCCGGGATTGCAGTCGATGATAAGGATCAGGTCTACCTGTTCACGCGCGCCAACCCGCCGGTTCAGGTCTATGATGCAAAAGGCAAATTCATCCGCGGTTGGGGCGAAGGGCTGGTCGGATCGGCCCACTATCTGAAGATCGATCACGAGGGCAAGATCTGGGTGGCCGACATGGGGTACCACATCGTGATGCAGTTCACGCCGGAGGGCAAGCTGCTGAAAACGCTCGGTACACGGGGCAAACCCGGCAACGACGAGAGCCATTTCGACAAGCCCACCGACATGGCCGTCACGCCCCAGGGCGACGTGTTCATCTCCGACGGCTACGGCAACCGCCGTGTCGTCCACTTCGACCGTAACGGAAAGTTCGTCAAGCAATGGGGCAAGGAAGGAGTCGGCCCGGGCGAGTTCATGCTGCCGCACGCGATTGCGCTGGATTCCAAGGGGCGGCTCTACGTGGCCGATCGAAGCAACGTGCGCGTTCAGGTGTTCGATCAGAACGGGAAGTTCCTCGACGAGTGGCGCGACCTGATCGTGCCCTGGGGGCTTTCGGTCACGGAGAAGGACGAGATCTGGGTCTGCGGCTCCTCGCCCATGACGTGGCCCGCGACGGGACTGCTGGGATGCCCGCCCAAGGACCAGGTGTTCATGAAGTTCAACACCGATGGCAAGCTGCTGCAGCTTTGGACCGTGCCCAAGGGAGAAGACGGCAAGGAGAATCCGGGCGAAGTGAACTGGTTGCACGCCGCCGCCTTGGACTCGCACGGCAACATCTACGCGGGCGATATCAAGGGCCAGCGGGCGCAGAAGTTCGTCAAGCAGGAATGACGGCCGACACGGGTGTAAGGCCCCAGAGACTCTCGGCGGCTCTTTAGTGTGGGACCGCACGCAACGTCCCGCTGGCAAGACTTGACGCGGAACGGCACGATTGCCACCCAAATAGCGCACTCGGGGATT